>CAKZNY010000325.1 GCA_937132145.1 uncultured Paracoccaceae bacterium
CGTTTTGAAGCAACGTACCCAAATGATATTGCTCTTTCAAAAACATTTGAGATTGCTCGACATATTACTAACGGCACAAAACATTTCAAACAAAGAACAAAAACACGGACGCAGTCAGGTTTTTCATCAGATTTTAGTGAAGAGTTTGCTCGCCCATTAGTTGTGATACATCCTGATGGAAAGGAGCAGTCAGTGGATGACCTTTTGCGTCAGATGTTGGAGTTTTGGACTAGAATACTACCGAAGACTGAGTAATGCAGAAATAATTTTTCATGCTTCGCACTGAATCAAAATATGGTGGCCGCACCTCAGAAAAAGGGGTAATATAGCCTAAAACCAGCTATTTGAGGCAATCTATCCTGACGCTATCCGCATAAGGGATGGTGCGCGGGGACCGCACACCCTACGAGGTTGGGGATAGATCAGGGCTTGCCGGTTGAAGGGTGGTGGGTGAATCACCCACCCTACGGGGTTAGGGTTTCTTTTTTGCCAGAACCGCCAAGTCGCGGGCGAGGGCGAAGGCGCCTTTGATTTTGGCAGCGTCGGTGGGCCAGTCGCGGCGGATGACTATTTTGTTGTCTCGGACTTTGGCCAGACCGTTTTGCGCGTTGATGAAATCTACCAGTCCGGCGGGGTTGGCGTATTTGTCCATGTGGAACTGGATGGTCGCGCCCTTGGGCCCCCCGTCAAGACGGGCGATGCCTGCGCGCCGACACGCGGATTTTATGCGCACGATGTTTAACAAAGTGTTCACTTCACGCGGCAGTTTGCCGAAACGATCGATGAGTTCGGCGGCAAAGCCCTCCAGCTCCACCTTGCCGGACAGGGCCGAGAGGCGGCGGTATAGGCCGAGGCGCACGTCTAGGTCTGACACGTAATCGGCGGGGATCAGGACGGGGACGCCGAGGTTGATTTGGGGGGACCATGCTTCGTCCGCGTCGGATAGGCCTTCGAGTTCACCCGCCTTCATCTTGATGATGGCCTCTTCGAGCATGGATTGGTACAGCTCGTATCCTACTTCGCGCACGTGACCGGATTGCTCGTCCCCAAGCAGGTTGCCCGCGCCGCGAATGTCGAGGTCTTGGGAGGCCAGCGAGAACCCCGCGCCGAGGCTGTCGAGGCTGCCCAGAACCCGCAAGCGTTTCTCGGCCTGCGGGGTCAGCGGTTTGCGCGGTTTGGTTGTCATATACGCATAAGCGCGGATTTTTGAACGCCCCACCCTGCCCCTGATCTGGTAGAGTTGCGAGAGGCCAAACATGTCGGCGCGATGCACAATCAAAGTGTTGGCTGCCGGAATATCCAGCCCGCTTTCCACAATAGTTGTCGCCAGAAGCACGTCATATTGGCCGTCGTAAAATGCGTTCATTTTGTCGTCCAGCTGGCCTGCGGGCATCTGGCCGGTGGCGGTGACAACGGAGACCTCGGGGACTTGTTCTTTGAGGAACGCCTCGATTTCGGCCATATCGCTGATGCGCGGGACGACGTAGAAGGACTGGCCGCCACGGTAGTATTCGCGCAGCAAGGCCTCGCGCACCGTGACGGGGTCGAATTCGCTGATGTAAGTGCGGATGGCGAGGCGGTCGATGGGCGGAGTGCCGATGATCGACAATTCGCGCACGCCCGATAGCGCCAGTTGCAAGGTTCGCGGGATTGGGGTGGCGGTCAGGGTCATGACATGCACATCTGATCGCAACTGTTTAAGGCGTTCCTTGTGTGTCACGCCGAAGTGCTGTTCCTCGTCCACAACCAACAGGCCGAGGTTGGCGAAGCGCACGTTTTTGGCCAGCAGCGCGTGGGTGCCAATGACGATGTCAACGGTGCCGCGCTTCATGCCCTCGCGCGTGTCGTTTGCCTCTTTGGTGGACACGAACCGCGACAGCTGGCGGACTTGTACCGGCAAACCCCGGAAGCGATCCGAGAAACTTTTGAAATGTTGGCGGACCAGCAGGGTTGTCGGGGCCACAACCGCGATTTGCGAGCCGGACATGGCGGCCACAAACGCGGCGCGCATGGCGACCTCGGTTTTGCCAAAGCCCACGTCGCCGCAAATCAGGCGATCCATAGGCAGGCCGCTGGCCATGTCGGCCAACACGTCCTCGATTGCATGTAATTGGTCGTCGGTTTCCTGATACGGGAAGCGGGCGCAAAATTCGTCCCACATGCCGTCGGGCGGGGTCATAACCTTGCCCGAGCGTAGCGCGCGTTCGGCCGCGAGGCGGATCAGCTTGTCGGCCATCTCGCGGACGCGTTCTTTTAATTTGGCCTTTTTGGCCTGCCATGCGCCGCTGCCAAGCTTGTCCAGCATCCCGACTTCTTGGCCATAACGCGACAGCAGCTCGATATTTTCGACGGGTAGAAACAGACGGTCACCGCCTGCGTATTCAAGGACGAGGCATTCGTGCGGCGCGCCTGCGGCGGTGATGGTTTCCAGCCCGTTGTAGCGCCCGATGCCGTGTTCGATGTGCACAACAAGGTCGCCCGGCGTCAGGCTTTGCGTTTCTTTCAGGAAGTTTTCGGCGCGGCGTCGGCGCGGGCCACGGATCAGGCGGTCGCCAAGGATGTCTTGCTCGGAGATCACCGTCAGGTCTGCTGTCTCGAATCCGTTTTCGAGGGGCCAGACGGTCAGGTACAGGCCTTTTGTGTGGCCAATATCGCTGAACCTTGCGATGTTGGTGAAATTTTCGACGCCGCTGTCTTCCAGCAATGTGGCGAAGCGCTCGCGGGAACCCTCGGAATACGAACACAGCACGACGTTGCCGGTTTTCCGTTTAGCGGCGATGTGCGTGGCGAGGGCGTCGAACAGGCTGATGTCCTCATTCTGGCGTTCCGGTGCGAAGTTGCGCCCGATCCGGCCGCCCGCATCAATGCAGTTTGGGCCGGATGGTTGGGGAAGCGGTGAAAGTTGGCGGATAACGCGGTTTTCCAGTGCGGCGTTCCAAGCGTCCTCGTCCAAGTATAACAGTGCTGGGGCCACGGGTTTGTAGACCGTCCCGAGATGGGATTTTTCGCTTAGTGCTGCGAGGCGAGTCTCGTATTGGTCCACAATCGAAGCCCAGCGGGCCGTGTGAGACGGGTTTACTTGATCGTCCAGCACGACCGCAGCATTGGGCAGATAGTCAAACAGCGTCTCGAGGTGGTCATGGAAAAACGGCAACCAATGTTCCAGACCTTGATGCTTGCGGCCAGCACTTACGGCCTCGTACAGCGGGTCGTCATTGCCCGCAGTCCCGAACGTGTGGCGGTATTTGGAGCGGAAACGCTGGATGGATTCATCATCTAGAATAACCTCGGAAACGGGGGCAAGTTCGATACGGTTGATTTTTTCGATCGTTCGTTGGGTTGCGGCCTCGAAACGGCGTGCGCCATCCAGAACATCGCCGAACAGATCGAGGCGTATGGGGCCGCTGGCACCGGGCGGGTAGATGTCGATCAGGCCGCCGCGAATAGCGTAATCGCCGGGTTCTGTTACCGTAGGGGCTTGGTTGAACCCCATCCGCACCAGATAGCTACGCAGGTTTTTAACGTTGATCTGCATGCCAACCGTTGCCGTGAAGCTGGAGCTGGCCACAACCGCACGGGGCGGGATTTTCTGGGTGGCGGCGTTCAGGGTGGTCAGGATCACGCTCGCACGCTCGAACCCGTCGGCAAGAATCGCGAGGGTTCCCATGCGCCGCGCCGAGACCTCGGCGTTCGGGGAAATACGATCATATGGCAGGCAATCCCATGCGGGAAAGACCAGAACCGGCAAATCGGGTGCGAAGAATTTGAGCGCCTGTTGCATGGCCGCAAGGCGTTTGTCATCGCGCAGCACATGGATAACCGGCGCGTCGGTGCGTGCGACAAGCTGCGCCAAAAGCTTGGCGTCATACCCTTCGGGGGCACCGCCTGTCAGGGTTTTGACGGCCATTAGGGGATCGGTCCGGTTCATGTCGCGCAGATAGCCCAGTTACAGAGTGGAAACAAGTTAAGCGGTTTTTTCCAGCTCGCTATCCGAGGCTTGGCGTGCCCACATTGATGCATAGCGTCCCTGCTTGGCGAGCAGCTCTTCGTGCGTGCCTTCCTCGGTCACGCGGCCTTTTTCAAGGACAATGATCAGGTCGGCATGCACAATGGTCGAAAGACGGTGCGCGATGGTGATAACGGAGCGCCCCTCGCCCATGCTTTTGAGGGATTCCAGAATGCCCTGCTCGGTTTCGGAATCGAGCGCCGAGGTGGCCTCGTCGAGCAACAAAATCGGTGGGTTCTTCAAAAGGGTTCGCGCAATGCCGACCCTTTGTTTTTCGCCGCCCGACAGTTTTAATCCACGTTCGCCAACGATGGCGTCGTATCCATCCGGTAGCGAGATGATGAAATCGTGAATTTGGGCGGCCTTGGCGGCCTCTATCATCTCTTCATAGCTGGCATCGGGACGGCCATAGGCGATATTATATCCGATGGTGTCATTAAACAGGACCGTGTCTTGCGGAATAACCCCGATCTGTTCGCGCAGGCTTACTTGCGTAATGTCCCGCACATCTTGCCCGTCGATTGTCAGGCTGCCGCTGTTTACATCGTAGAAACGGAACAACAAACGACCGATAGTCGATTTGCCGGAACCGGACGGCCCAACGACCGCAACCGTTTTGCCCGCTCCGACCGTCAGGTTCAGGCCATGTAGGATCGAGCGTTCGGATTCATACGAGAAATCCACATTCTTGAACACGATCTCGCCGCCGGTACATTTCAGCGCAGGCGCGTTTGGTTTGTCCTTGATTTCGGCGGGTTGGCCGAGAAGATCAAACATCTCGCCCATATCCACCAGCGCTTGACGGATCTCGCGGTAAACCGTTCCAAGGAAGTTCAGCGGCATGGTGATCTGGATCATATAGGCGTTAACCATAACGAAATCCCCGACCGTGAGCGTGCCATCCTGAACGCCAAGGGCCGCCAAAATCATAACCGAGACCAAGCCGCCTGTAATCAGAACCGACTGGCCGAAATTCAGAAAACCAAGGGTGTAGTTTGTCTGGATTGCCAGCTTTTCATATTCGCGCATAGAATCGTCATAGCGGCCCGCCTCGCGACTTTCGGCGCCGAAATATTTCACGGTTTCATAGTTAAGCAGACTGTCGATTGCCTTTTGGTTGGCGTCTGTATCCTGCTTGTTCATCTCTTTGCGAATTTGCACCCGCCATTCGGTCACGCGGAAGGTAAACCAGACATAAAGGCTGATCGTAACAACGATTACCGCCAGATAGCGTGCATCGAAAAGTAGGAAGAAAATCAGCCCGACCATGGCCAGCTCCAAGATCAGCGGAACGATGGAGAACAGCATGAAACGCAGCAGGAATTCTACGCCCTTTACGCCCCGTTCAATGATCCGCGACAGCCCACCGGTTTTGCGGGTGATGTGGTAGCGAAGCGAGAGCGCATGGATATGCTGGAAGGTTTCAAGCGCAAGGGCCCGCAATGCGCGCTGGCCTACTTTGGCGAAAATCGCATCGCGAAGCTGGTTGAATCCCACGCTGAACAGCCGGAATGTACCGTACGCAAGCACAAGCCCGACGGTTCCCGTAACCAGCATGACTACCGGATCCGACAGTCGCTCCGGTGACATGGAATCAATGGCGCCTTTAAAGAAAAACGGCGTGAATACGCTGGTGACACGGGCCACAACAAGGGCCACCATGGCAAGAACCACGCGCAGTTTTATCTCTGGCCGGTTGTCTGGCCACAGGTACGGGATGACCCGTTTAATGGTCCGCATAGCTGACTTGCGTTCAAAGTTTTTTTGTTCGGTCATAATCTGTCCCCTTGGGGAGTACAGTTAAGTATTTTCGAACTAAAGAACCAGACCCGAATGCAATTATTCTTGTTTTTGCTCTTCGGGAATTGCGAACACCTGCCCCGGATAAATCAGGTCAGGGTCGCGGATCTGGTCTTTGTTGGCCGCGAAAATCTGGTGGTAGCGCATGCCATCCCCATAACGTCCGGTTGCGATAATCCATAGCGAGTTGCCCGGCTGGACCGTGTAGGTCGTCGCGTTCGCCGCCTTGGCCTCGCGGACATCTTCGGGATATTCGCGTTGGAACGGCGATTCCACACGGCTGGTGACGTTGCCGTCGTCGTCGATCTCGTCCACGCGCAGCACATATCGGCCCGCATCAAGCCCGTGTAGCGCTTGTTTCCAACTGCCGGATTCCGACACAACCGTGTCCATCAACGGGGCATCATCGACGTAAATAATGATGGTGCGGCCCGGATTGCCGCGCCCTGCCAACACAACCTCGTCGTTGTCGTCATAGCTGATGCTGTCGAGGCTGACCTGCCCAAGGGCAAGCTGTGCGCCGCCCTGAATTATTATCACCTCATTCGCTGTTGCGAGGATAATCGGCGGCGCGGTTTCTTCGGTGACACTCTCCGCAGCTTCCGAGCGCATGATTGGTAAAATCAGGATGCTTTCATCCGAGAACAATAATTTCCCGTCAACTTCGGTCTCAAGTTCCAGCGTTTGGCCTTGTTCATTATCGGGAAGCTGAATGATCGCGACAAACTCGCCCGAGGCGCCTGCGATGGCTTCGCCCGTTTCTTCGCCGTTGGAAAGGATGATGACTTTGGAAAACGGCTCCGCGGTGCCCGCGATTACGGCGGTACCTGTGGGATCAACGCGCACCACATCAAAGGATGGTTTGATGGCATCTTCGGGCGCATCTTCGTCAGCGCTCAAGGTTATGACACTGGCTACATCTTCGATTACAACTTGGACTTCGCTAACCCGCTCGGTGGGTTCGTCCGCAACCAGATTTGATTCGGCAACAGGTTCGGGCGCAGTTGGTTCGACGACTTGCTCCGCAACGGGTGGATCTTCTGTTTCCGTCTCTATGACAGGTTCGGAAACTTCGACCTCTGGCACGGATTCAACAGCAGCTTCGATCACAACGGGCGTTATCTCGACAGGTTCCGCATCTTGTTGGCTGTAATATGCAAGTCCCGCAACCGAACCGCCAGCGAGGGCAACTATCACCCAGCGGTACTTACTAATAAAAGCGATCATCCATTAAATCCCGTTCACTACAGCGTTCACTTCAGGCCTACTTGCTTTTGTGATTGCCTCTAGCGTACAGGGTGCGGTATTTTCGAAATATAAACAAGAGGAACAACGATTTATGACCCAAAAAACCCCCTATTCGGTCTGTGTATTCTGTGGCTCGCGCTTCGGGCGTTTTGACCGCTACAAAGATTCGGCATGCGAGCTTGGCGACGCCTTGGCAAAAAACGAAATGCGACTGGTTTACGGAGCAGGCGATGTGGGACTTATGGGGGCCGTCGCAAGCGCCACCCAAAACGCTGGGGGCGAGACTTTCGGCGTTATTCCGGTGCATCTTTTGGACCAAGAAGTCGGCAAGCGTGATCTAACCAGCTTTATCATCACCGAAAACATGCACGAACGTAAAAAGGTGATGTTTATGAACGCCGATGCGATAGTCACATTGCCGGGCGGGGCCGGATCGCTGGACGAGTTGTTCGAGGTTTTGACGTGGCGCCAATTAGGCCTGCACACAAAACCTATGTATCTGCTGAACGTCAACGGGTTCTGGGACCCGTTACTGACATTGCTAGATCATATTATCGAGGAAGGTTTTGCTGACCCGTCATTCAAGGCCACGCTGCAAGTGGTGAACGACGTGCCCACCCTGATGGACCGCTTGCGCGCCGGTCGTCCCTGATAAAAACACAAAACCCCGCACGTAAGGCACGGGGTTTTGGTTTGATTTAAGGCG
>CAKZNY010000326.1 GCA_937132145.1 uncultured Paracoccaceae bacterium
CTATTTCCAATGCGCCCGCGCCGTAATGCGCGCCGACCTTTGGAGCGGCAAACCCGCGCCTGACCTACCCACAGCGGGCGAAATCCTCGCCTCTATGACTGATGGCGAGGTTGGTGACCCAGAATACGATAAAACATGGCCCGCACGGGCCGAAACAACTTTATGGTGAATACATGATAACCGCCCAAGATGCCTGCAAAATGAACCGCGAGGTATGCGCCCTCGCCCCTATCGTCCCCGTTCTGGTCATCCACGACGCCAGTATCGCCCGCGATTTAGCCGAGGCATTGGTGGCTGGCGGCCTTCCCGCGCTTGAAGTTACGCTACGAACCCCCGCCGCCCTTGATGCCATCCGCGCAATGTCCCACGTGACCGGCGGAGTGGTCGGCGCAGGCACCCTGATCACCCCCGCCGATGTCAAAGCGGCCAAAGCCGCTGGCGCTCAATTCGGCGTTTCCCCCGGGGCCACCGACACCTTAATCCAAGCCTGCGAAGACGAGGGCCTGCCGTTGCTAGCAGGCGCAGCCACTGCAACCGAAGCCATGCGCATGTTGGAAAAAGGTTACGACTTGTTGAAATTCTTCCCCGCCGAAGCCTCCGGCGGCGCCCCGGCCCTGAAGGCCATCGGCGCCCCCCTGCCGCAAATTCAGTTTTGCCCGACAGGCGGTGTCAATCTTGCAAACGCGATGGACTACCTAAGCCTGCCAAACGTCATCTGCGCAGGCGGAAGCTGGGTCGCCCCCGCTGATCTGGTAACCGCTAAAGACTGGGCTGGTATCGAATCTCTGGCCCTTGAAGCAAGCCAGCTAGGTCGCACATAATGGAAGATATCTGGTCTGATCTAGCGGCTCATCGCAAACGCACCTCTGATATTCGGATCAGTGATTTACTGAAGGATACCAACAGGTTCAACGAATTTTCAGCTTCGCTGAACGACATGCTTCTGGATTACTCCAAAACTTCTATCGACGCCGCCGCAATGCACATGTTGCTGAAGCTCGCATCGGGCGTCGAGGCCAAGCGCGACGCCATGTTCCGCGGCGATAAAATCAACGTATCAGAGGACCGCGCAGTCCTGCACACCGCCCTGCGAAACCGCTCTGGCAACCCCGTTTTTGTGAATAACGTGGACGTCATGCCTGCCGTCCAAGATACACTCCAACGCATGCGGCAATTCAGCCAAGACATCCGACAAGGTGACATTTGCGCCGCCGACAAACGCCCCTTTACCGATATCATCAACATCGGTGTCGGCGGCTCCGACCTTGGCCCCGTAATGACGACGTTGGCCTTGGCCCCATACCACGACGGTCCGCGCACGCACTTCATTTCCAACATTGACAGCGCACATGTTAGCGACGTGTTAAAGGGCCTCGACCCACAGCGCACTTTGGTCATTATTGCATCGAAATCCTTCACCACAATCGAAACCATGACCAACGCCAAAGCGGTTGTGAAATGGTTAACAGAGGCGCTCGGGGACCAACACACCAAACATCTCGCGGCTGTTTCAAGTGCTACAGAAGCCACCGCAGCGTTCGGCATCGACCCTACACGAGTTTTCGGTTTCGAGGATTGGGTTGGCGGGCGGTATTCCGTCTGGGGTCCGGTTGGCCTGCCTTTAATGTTGGCCATCGGGCCTGATAACTTCGACGATTTCTTGCAAGGTGCGTTCGAAATGGACACCCATTTTCGCACAGCACCTTTAGACGAAAATATGCCTGTTCTACTGGCCCTTATTGGAATTTGGCACAATAACATTTGCGGCTATCCGACCCGTGCAATCCTTCCCTATGACCATCGACTGGGCCGCCTACCTGCATATTTTCAACAGTTGGATATGGAAAGTAACGGCAAAAGCGTCGCCCAAGACGGCACACCCCTCACCCGCGATTCCGGCCCCGTCATCTGGGGCGAGTCCGGCACAAACGGGCAGCACGCATTCTACCAGCTTATCCACCAAGGAACCGCCATCATCCCCTGCGAATTTTTGGTGGCAGCACAAGGATTCGAGCCTGATCTACAACATCACCACGACCTTCTGGTCGCCAACTGCCTTGCGCAATCCGAAGCGCTGCTGCTTGGCCGCAAGCCTCTTACCCCCAAGTCATCTCACCGGGAATTCCCAGGCAACCGGCCATCCACGACCTTGCTTTATCGCCAGTTAACACCACGCACCCTAGGAAAAATAATAGCACTTTATGAACATCGTGTGTTTGTTGAAGGTACAATATGGGGGATTAACAGCTTTGACCAATGGGGTGTCGAACTTGGCAAACAACTGGCGGTCAATACGCTTCCAAAAGTGGAAAACTCCAAACATACTGATAACATGGACACATCAACCACCGGACTTCTAAACGCGTATCACGCCTTAAAGTGACCCATAAAGTGGGGAGGGCACCAACTCGATGAAAATGACACTGGCCGTGAACCAAGCACCTCGAACGGCGAGTAAAGCGTTAACGCCAAACGCTACAGAAATGAAGTATTCACTCGCGTAAGATAAGGTAATGGCGCACCCGACATGTGATTTTGTCGG
>CAKZNY010000327.1 GCA_937132145.1 uncultured Paracoccaceae bacterium
GAAAACACCGGAGTTCGAGGCCGTGTTATTGATCACGCCATGCCCCTGCTTTTTCATATGCGGAATGGCCAGCCGCGCGGCAATGTAATGGGCGCGGGTGTTTATTTGATAGGACAGGTCCATGCCCTCGGGTTTGACCTGCTCGGCGGTTCCGGCGATCTGGATTCCGGCGTGATTGTGCAGGATGTCGATTTTACCGAGGTCGTTAACCGCGTAAGCGATCATTTGCTCAAGATCGCCGTCGCTGGTCACATCGACCTTCATGGCAAAAGCTTCGCCGCCTTTAACCTTGATCAGCGCCACGGTTTCGTCTGCGTTGTCTATCGAGCGGTCAGTGACCAGCACCGTGGCCCCTTCGGCGGCTAGAATTTCAGCACCCCCGCGACCAATACCAGAGCCTGCACCGGTTATAACAGCAACTTGCCCATCAAGAATCATCGCTGTCATCCTTGGAGGCGGAACGTTTTTTGCCCTTGCCCATCGTGGACAAAAACTGCGCCGAGAATAAAAGAATAAGTGAGCCGACCAGAACAACCGTTCCGATCACATTAACCTCGGGCGTAATTCCGCGCCGGATGGACGAGAAAATATAGACCGGCAGGGTCGTGTTTGGTCCAGCAACAAAGAACGAGATGATGAAATCGTCAAAGCTGAACGTGAAGCTAAGCAGAAATGCAGCCAGAATACCGGGCATCAACTGTGGTAGCGTCACCTGAACGAATGTTCTGAACGGCGAGGCGTACAGATCCTCGGAAGCCTCGATCAGCGTGCGGTCCATACCTGACAGACGGGCGCGAACGATGACGACCACCAAAGACATAGTGAAAAGCGAGTGCGCGGCGACCAGCGACACGAACCCCAAGCTCAACTTAGGCGCTTGGCCGTCGAACAACGGGGCGAGCACCTCCAGAAACGGGTTGAGGAACTTGAACACGGTTACCAAGGCAATCAGCGTTGCGATGGCAATTACGATGCCGGGAACCATGATTGAAACATAGATTAACGCATCGTAGAATGTTCGTTTCCAGCCCGACAACCGCTGCAATGCAAGCGCTGCCATTGTCCCGAATACGGTGGACATAACTGCGGAAAGCGCGGCTACTTTTACGCTGAACCACAACGCATCCATGATGAACGGGTTGGTCAGCGCTTTGGCGTACCAACGGGTCGAAAACCCTTGGAAATCCAGCGCATAGTTGCCCGCGTTGAAACTGAAGAAGATGACTAACGCGATTGGTAAATACAAAAACGCGTAGACAAAAATGGCATATATTTTCATGGGGTGTCCCTTACATTACCGAGACGTCATCGCGTCCACCTGCCAGCTTCGACATATAACGCATGTAAACGGTTATGGTGACGAGCATAATCAGGACTAGCGAGACCGCGAACGCCGCACCGAACGGCCAGTTTCGCGATTGCAGGAAGACATCGACCAGCGCGTTTCCGATAAAGTAAACTTTGCCGCCGCCCAGCATCTGGGGAATAATAAATTCACCCATCAACAAGATGAATACCATCATCGAGCCGGTCGCAAGGCCCGGAATTGAAAGCGGCAGCGTGACTTGGAAAAACGTCCGTAACGGCGAGGCGCCCAAATCCGAAGAGGCCTCCAGCAGTCGCGTGTCGAGTTTTTCAAGGCTGACGTAAATAGGGAAAACCATCAGCGGCAGGTAGATATAAATAATGCCGATCAGCACCGCACCGGGCGTGTTGATCATGCGGACACCCTCAAAGCCGATGAAGGCCAGCAGTTTGGGCAAGCCTTGGCCGCCCAAAATGAATATCCACGCGTAAGTTCGAACCAGAAGGCTGGTCCAGAACGGCACGATTACCAGCACCAATAGCAGGGTTTTGTACTTCTTATTGGCGACTATCGCCAAGTAATAGGCCAAAGGGTAGGCAATCAGCAGACACGCAAGGGTGCCCAGCGGCGCCAGCGTCATCGTGTTAAAGAAAGCCTTCGATCTGGTCGGTAAGTTCAAGTAATTATCGAAGGTAAACGCGGGGATATATCCCCCCGCAGGCCCTCGTTCGCCAAAAGAAAAGATGACGATGGTTACGAGCGGTAAAAGCAGTAAGACAGCATACCATAGTGTTGCGGGAGCCAACAACATCGCTGTTGTCCACTTCCGTCGGCGCTCCGCCTTGGTTTTAACGCTCGTATCCATTTTTAGGTACCTAAGCCGCTTTGAAACGCGCCATCAACTCGGCACGGTCAGGGTTGGTAAGAGATACAGCTGCACCGAATTCCAGTGCCGATAGCAGTTCGGCCGCTGGGTAAAGAATAGGGTTATTCTTCAGATCTTCAGGTAGAAGATCAATCGCACGGCTATCAATCAGCGGATACCCGTGAGCGATACCTTCGCGCGCGTTAACCTCTGGATCCTGCATGAAGTTCAGGAATGCGTAAGCTGCTGCCAAGTTCGGAGCACCGGTTGGAATTGCATAGAAGTCGGACCAGATTTCGCCGCCCTCTTTACCCAGAACATAGGCCATAGTCGGGATGTCGCGCTGCAATTGAACCGCATCGCCAGTCCAGCACATGGACAACCAAGCGTCGCCGCTACGCATGCCAGGCTGATAATCGCTGGTTACAGCGAACAGGTGTGGTTTAACTTCGATCATCAGTTTTTCAGCATCGGCCAATTCTGCCGGATCAACCGAGTTGAACGAGTAACCGAAGTATTTCAGCGCGTTGCCGATGGCAGTCAACTGGTAGTCATGCACGATAGCGCGACTGGAGTATTCGTTCATTGCGCTGTCCCAGAACTCTTTCCACGATGTCATATCGCTGCGAGTGTGGGCCGTGTTGATAACGTAACCTGTAGTGCCCCAGTCTTTCGGAACAGTGTAGACTTTGCCGTTGTAGATACCTTGCTCCGTGAACACAGGATCATTGTGCTCTTTCGAGAAGTTAGGGATCCGCGACAGGTCAATTTCCTGGATCAACCCAAGATCGGCATATGTCGAGATTGTGTAGTTCGTCGGAACAAACACATCCCAGCCAGTGCCGCCAGCCTGCAATTTAGCCAGCATTTCCTCGTTCGAGCCGAACACGGATACGTTCACATGTACGCCAGTTGCCTCGGTGAAGGCGGCGATGTTGTTCTCGTCCATGTAGTTTGGCCAAGTTGCGAAGTTCAGGCGGTTGCCAAGGTCTTCAGCCGCGAAAGCCGAGCCTGCAAACATGGCCGGAGCCGAGCCGGCAACAACTGCCATCGCAGTGCTTAGACCAGTCACCTGCATGAAGTGGCGACGGGAAACCGAGCCTTTTTTGTAGCGATAGAGTTCGTTCATGAACTCCGTTTCTGTGATTGATTTATTGTCTTTATTTGTCATCGTTTCTCTCCTGGTTGGTTTTTGTAGGCAATAAGTTGACGCCCTACTTATGTATCCGCGAAGATTAGTGTCGCGTCTTTGTCCCAGCCGATAGTAACGCTTTGGTTGGGTTCAAATGTTCCGGTGCTGGCCTCTGAAAGTCGAGACGACATCACCAGAACGTCGCCCAGTTCGTCAATCCGAACGACGTATTCAGTATTCTCACCGAGGAAAATACGGTTAACGATATTTCCGGTAAAATACATTGCGTGCTCTGAAGCACCTTTATTTCCTTCTGCCGCGATATGAATCATTTCAGGTCGCACACAGACAACAGCAGCGCTGGATTTAGGGGGCAGTTCGACCGTCAAAGGCGCGCGCCCCTCGACGATCCGTCCGCAAGTAAGCTTCACTGCGCCCGCACCTTCTGAAATGCCCTTGAAGAAATTGGATTTTCCAACGAAATCCGCCACATAAGGGCTTAACGGTTCTTTATACAAATCTTGCGGAGAGCCGGTCTGCACGATCCGCCCTTCCTTCATCAGGCAGACGGTATCGCTCATCGACAGGGCTTCTTCCTGATCGTGCGTAACCAATACGAACGTAATCCCGACTTCGCGTTGCAGGTTTTGCAGCTCAATCTGCATGTCACGGCGCAGTTTTCGATCAAGTGCTGCCAAAGGTTCATCAAGCAAAAGGACGTTCGGACGGTTGATCAGCGCGCGCGCCAAGGCAACACGTTGTTGCTGGCCGCCGGACATTTCCCAGATATTCCGCTCTTGAAAGCCGGGAAGCCGGACCATTTCCAGCGTTTCACCAACACGGGTGGCAAGCTCTTTTTTGCTGATTTTTCTGTTAACCTGCTTGATGCCATAGCCGATATTATCGGCCACGTTCAGGTGCGGGAACAGGGCGTAATGCTGGAAAACCATATTAACGGGGCGCTTGAATGCAGGAACGCCGACGACGGATTCGCCGCGCAACAGAACATCGCCGCTGTCGGGCTGCTCGAATCCGGCGATCATCCTAAGGAAAGTGGTTTTTCCACAGCCTGATGGGCCCAAGAACGACACGAAGCCGCCTCGTGGAATGGATATATCGACATTATTGACAGCAATCACGTCGCCGAAATGCCTGCTTACACCGCGAAACTCTATGTCAGCGGTTTCAGCTCCGTTTTTTATATCGTCAGTCAATCTAGGTACCACCTAAAATAGTCTTTTGTTTCATTTTTCCGCCATTAGGATATAAGCCTCGGATAGAGGGTATTTTTGAAATAAATCCGCGAAAGAGTAAATACCACTAAAGGGATAGTTCGAGTCGGATTGCCCTTAAATACTACACTAAAAACCGTAATTCGTAAATGTCAGGGCGGAGAACAACCTATGAATGAACAAGAGCTTTGGAATGCCGCGCTAAGCGAAACCATCCTTAAAGTAGGGGGCGACGGCTTTGAGCAAGCTCTGGTCGAGACGCTTCAATGTCTGGTAAGTTTCGATTTCGTCGTGATGTTCGGGTATCGCGGTGACGAGCCGCCGATCGTGTTGCATGACAGCTTTAGCTCGCGCACCCGCGACATCCATGTGACCAAATACGTCGAGGGACCGTACTTGCTTGACCCGTTCTTTCAGGCCGCCCGCGCCTTGACGGAGTCCGGTCTTTACCGCCTGAAAGACATCGCGCCGGATCGTTTTTACCAGAGCGAATATTACCGTTCCTACTATCGAAAAACCGATCTGGCCGAGGAAATCGGCTTCCTCGTCAGCCTGCCGGAGTCCACCTATATCGTCATATCGCTGATGCGCATGAAACGCAGTTCGGTGTTTTCGGGGAAGGAATTCAGGCGGTTGAAGTCGGTCGAGTCCATCGTGCAGGCCTTGTCATCCCGACATTGGAAAAAACTGGTTAACAACTTTTCTCAAAGCGAGATCACGCCCGATCAAGCGGTGATTAAAAAGCGGGTCGATGAAGTGTTCCGAACCTTTGGCGAGTCGATCCTGACCCCGCGCGAAAGCGAGGTCGTCGGGCTTATCCTGCGCGGATATTCCTCCGAGGCGATCGCCGTTGCGCTGGGTATTGCGAAAGGGACGGTCAAAACCTTTCGTCGAAGCGTGTACGCAAAGCTGCGGATTTCCTCGCAATCGGAGCTGTTCTCGATGTTTATTTCCGCCTTGCAGGTAAAGCCGCCCGCACCGGATGCCGGATAACGGGCGGTCATAGTTACACCTTTACGCGTTCGGATTTCGGGTCGTACAGTGGTTTCATGCTGGCTTTGGCTGCGTGCCTAACCCCTGCGATTTCGATTTCATACGACGACGCCAGCATCTCGGCCACGGTTTCGCCCTTGCAGGGCACATAGCCAAGGCCAATTGCCGCGCCTAAGTAGTGGCCGTAATTGCCGGACGTCACATAGCCCACAATCTCGCCGTTCCGCAGAATCGGTTCGTTGTGGTAGATTAGCGGTTCAGGATCGTTAAGCTGGAACTGCAAAAGGCGTTTCTCCAGCCCGTTTTCGCGTTTGGCCAACACGGCATCGCGCCCGATAAATTCACCCTTGTCGGTTTTGACGGCAAAGCCCAGACCCGCCTCGATCACATGATCCTCGTCGGTGATGTCGTGGCCGTAATGGCGATATGCCTTCTCGATCCGGCAGCTGTCCAGCACATGCAATCCGCAGAGCTTCAGCCCGACGTCTTCGCCTGCATCCATCAGCGCCTCGAAGACATGCGGGGCTTGATCCGAGGATATATACAGCTCCCATCCCAGTTCGCCAACGTAGGTGACACGGTGCGCGCGGGCCATTCCCATGCCGATTTCGATGTGCCGCATCGTGCCGAAAGGGTGGTGTTCGTTCGAGAAATCATTGGGGCTGACCAGTTGCAACAGCTCGCGGGATTTGGGGCCCATAATGGGCAAGATCACCTCGCCAGCGGTGACGTCGGTGATGACCACAAACTCGTCGTTCAGGTGGCGGCGAAGCCATGCGAGGTCGCGCTGCAAGGTCGCGCCGGGGACAATCAGCAGGTACGCCGTGTCGGACAGGCGCGTCACCGTCAGGTCGGATTCGATCCCGCCGCGCGCGTTCAGCATTTGCGTATAGACGATTTTGCCGTTCTCGACGTCCATCTGGTTGGCGCAGAGCCGTTGCAGATAGGCACAGGCATCGCGCCCCTCGACCCGGATTTTGCCGAAACTTGTCATGTCAAACAGGCCGACACCTGTCCGAATGGCCATATGCTCGCGTTTGGCGTTTTCGAACCAGTTTTGACGTTTCCACGAGTATTCGTATTCGGGTTTCTGTCCCTCGTCGGCGAACCAGTTGGCGCGCTCCCAACCGCTGCTTTCGCCGAAAACCGCACCGCGCGCTTTCAACTGCTCGTGAATGGGCGAGCGGCGAATGCCCCGTGATGTCACCGGTTGGCGATAGGGAAAGTGGTCAGCGTAGAGCAGGCCGAGGCTTTCGGTCACACGCTCTTTAAGATATTTACGGTTGTTCTGGAACGGCTGAACGCGGCGGATGTCCACGTCCCACAGATCAAACGGCGGCACCCCGTCTTCCATCCATTGCGCCAATGCCATGCCAGCGCCACCTGCGGATTGAATGCCAACGGAGTTAAACCCGCAACACACCCAGAAATTCGACACTTCCGGCGTCTCGCCTAGATAATAACGGTCATCGGGCGTGAAACTCTCGGGACCATTGAAAAACGTATGAATTCCGGTTTCCGCCAGCAGGGGCATCCGGTTGATGGCTTTTTCCAGAATTGGCTCGAAGTGATCGAAATCCTCGGGCAGCTCGTCAAAACAGAAATCCTCGGGAATGCCATCCATCCCCCACGGTTTCGCTACAGGTTCAAATGCCCCGAGCAGGATTTTTCCGGCGTCTTCTTTGTAATACGCACACTCATCCGGCACGCGCAGAACGGGAAGTTTGCCCAAATCCTTGATACCTTCGGTCACAATATAAAAATGCTCGCAAGCATGAAGCGGGACCGTTGCGCCGACCATTTTGCCCACGTCTTGTGCCCACATTCCGGCGCAGTTGATCACGTGATCGCAGGTGATATGCGTGGTCTCGCCGTCCTGTTCTGCCGTCACGCCAGTAATCTTGCCGTTCTCGGTTTTGATGTCCGTAACCTTAACGTGCTCGAAAACCTTCACGCCCATCTGCCGCGCGCCTTTAGCCAGCGCATGGGTTATGTTCGAGGGATCGCCCTGACCGTCTTTAGGCAGGAACACCGCGCCAACGACGTCTTCTATGTTCAGATGCGGATAGCGGTTCTTGGCCTCCAGCGGAGAAATCTCCTCGACTTCAAC
>CAKZNY010000328.1 GCA_937132145.1 uncultured Paracoccaceae bacterium
TTAACCAATCGTTTACGCCCAATCGGAGTGCCAAGGTAAAACCATGTGCCATCCCGCGCGATGCGCATGTCCAGATCACCGCAAAACGGCGGGTTCCACAGGTGTACGGGCGCAGGCCCCCGACCCTTGGCTGCTTTGGTTGCAGCGCTCGCGATAGTATCAGCACTCGCGTTCTCAGATTTCTGATGGGAATCGGACATTGCCCTCTGCCTTATTGTGTTTCGCTGTATTAAGATAGGCGTGCATATTCGCCGTTGCAATCCAGCAAGCGGCAAAATTCTTTGGTAAAGGGGCGGTCATGTCAAACGCGGACATCGAGGCATTCGAGAAAATCGCCGAGAAGCTGACGCAAGCGCAAGAGATGATCTCGCGCCGGATCATCGGGCAAGCCCAAGTTGTTGATGAAACCTTAATCGCTATTTTATGCGGAGGCCACGGCCTGTTGGTCGGCGCGCCCGGCCTTGCCAAAACCCGTCTGGTCGAGGTGATTGGTGTGGTCCTTGGTCTTAACTCCAAACGCGTGCAGTTCACCCCGGATTTGATGCCCGCCGATATTCTGGGGGCCGAGGTTCTGGAAACCGCAACCGACGGCACCCGTTCGTTCCGCTTTATTGAAGGCCCGATTTTCTGCCAGCTTCTGATGGCGGACGAGATCAATCGCGCCAGCCCGCGCACGCAATCCGCGCTGTTGCAAGCGATGCAGGAACACCACGTTTCTATCGCCGGTAAGCGACGGGATTTGCCCGCGCCGTTCCACGTTCTGGCCACGCAAAACCCGATTGAACAGGAGGGTACATATCCGCTGCCCGAAGCGCAGCTCGACCGGTTTTTGCTGCAAATTGACGTGGATTACCCTGACCGCGATGCCGAACGCGATATCCTGCTGGCGACCACGGGCGTTGAGGATGCGCAAGTCTCGGCCGTGTTTGATGCCGAAGGTTTGATCGCAGCCCAAACCGCCGTTCGCCGTATGCCCATTGGCGAGAGCATCATCGAGTTGATCCTTGATCTGGTTCGCGCGGCGCGGCCGGGCGAGGGGGCGTCACGCCTCGTTAACACTTCGGTAAGTTGGGGGCCGGGGCCGCGTGCGGCGCAAGCCCTGTCGTTGGCCGTTCGTGCGCGGGCCTTGATGGACGGGCGGTTTGCACCGAACGCCGATGATATTGTGGCGCTCGCACATCCCGTTCTGAAGCACCGCATGGCGCTGGGCTTTGCGGCGCGGGCCGAAGGGTTGACCGTGGATAAACTTATCACAACGCTGGTCGACCAAAAGCTTGGCGAGGGAGCGACGGCTTGAACCAGCCCAGCCCCTCTGCCGAGCTTCGCGCTGCAAGCGAGGGTCTGGCCGCCACATTTCCCGCCCTTATGGTCGCGGCCACGCGGCTTGCGGCAAGTGTGGCGATGGGCGATCACGGGCGCAGGCGGGCAGGCGTGGGCGAAGATTTCTGGCAATACCGTCAGGCATTACCGGGCGATGATCTGGCCACGGTTGACTGGCGGCGATCCGGTCGATCCGACACGGCATATGTGCGTGAACGGGAATGGGAATCCGCGCATACAGTGGCGATCTGGCCGGACTCTGCGCAATCCATGGATTATAGCGGCAAACGAGGTGTTTCCAGTAAAGGCGAGCGCGCCGCATTGCTGGCCATGGCCCTGTCGGTTTTGCTGGCCAAAGCTGGCGAGCGTATCGCGTTTCCCGCAACAATCGCCGCCATTCCCCGATCGGGAAAGCGGCAATTGCAACGCATTGCACAGGCAATATCGACCATCAACCAAACCCGTCCCGAATACGGATCAGTGCCGGAATTCGGCGATCTGAAAGCCGCACGAAGCGTTTTCCTATCTGACTTTATGGGTACGGATGACCAAATTTTCCCGCCGTTGAGTGCCATCGCTGAACGCGCCGGAACCGGATGTCTGGTTCATATTCTTGATGACACCGAAGAAACCTTCCCCTTCGATGGTCGCGTGATTTTTGAAAGCATGGGCGGCGGATTGTCGTTTGAAACCCACCGCGCCAAAGGTTTGCGCGAGGAATACCGCGAACAACTGGCCAAACGCTGTGCGGCCCTTGAAGAATTCGCGCGTCAAGCTGGCTGGCAATATCTGAAGCACCACACCTCGCAAAGCCCCCGTGCCGCGTTGTTGTGGTTGCACATGGTTATAGGTGGACAGCGATGACCTCGCTTGTGTTCCTGACCCCGTGGATCCTGTTGGGCCTGTTGGCGTTGCCGCTTTTGTGGTGGTTGCTGCGCGCCACGCCGCCATCGCCCAAGCATTTGCGGTTTCCGGGGGTGGGGTTGCTGATGGGTTTGAAGGACATCGAGAAGATGCCCGACAAAACGCCGATCTGGTTGTTGCTTCTACGGATTCTGGCCATCGCCGCAGCGATTGTTGCCTTTGCCAACCCGGTTCTTAACCCTGAAACTCGCGCCGAGGGGGATGGTCCGCTGTTGATCCTGATGGATGGCGGTTGGGCCAGCGCGCCGGATTGGTCCCAACGTATAGGCGAAGCTGAACGTCTGCTGGAACAAGCCGCGAGGGCAGGGCGACCGACAGTGTTCGCCTCATTAACGCAACCTTTACCGCAAGGAATGCCCTACCGCGACGCTCGCGATTGGCTTTCGGTTCTACGGGCGTTGGAGCCGCAAGCATGGGCACCTGACAGGCAGGCGGCGGTTGATTGGCTGGCGGATAAACAGGATTTCGAGACCTATTGGTTAACGGATGGTTTACAGTATGGCGAGGCAGATTTGGCCAATGCGCTGGGCGCGAAAGGCCCGCTTCGGGTCATTGGGACAGCCAAGCAGCCGCTGGCATTGCGCCCCTTGAAACTTGACGCAGGGCAGTTGAGCGTGACGGTTATTGGTGCCTCTCCAATTGCTGAAACGGTTACGCTTACGGCCTACGGGACGGCTCCGAATGGCATAGAAGTGGCGTTTGCCTCGATCACCGGAACGCTGCCCGCTGGTCAAAGCGAAGTGACTTTAACCTTTCAGATGCCGCTGGAACTGACCAACCGCGTGACGCGGGTGACGTTGCAAAGTCAAACCTCGGCAGGGGCGGTTGCTTTGGCGGATGATGGATCGCGTCGGCGCAAGGTGGCGCTGGTCGGGGCCGGAATTCAGGAAGGCCCGCAGCTGGTCGCGCCCATGCATTACCTTCGCAAAGCGCTGGAACCCTCCGCCGCCCTGATCGAGGGCAGTTTGAGCGATGTCCTGCTTGGTGCCCCCGATGTGATCGTGCTTTCCGATGTTGGAAAACTGTCGATTCCCTCGGCCAGAAAGCTTCTGGAATGGGTTGAAAAAGGTGGCCTTCTGGTGCGTTTCGCGGGCCCTCGTTTAGCTGCCGAAGGTGCGGGGCCGCTCGTAGGTGATCCGCTGTTGCCGGTGCGACTGCGGGCAGGCGGGCGGACGCTGGGTGGGGCGATGGCGTGGAATACGCCCAAACACCTGAGCCCTTTCCCCGAATCCAGCCCGTTCTTTGGCTTGCCAATCCCCGCTGATATCGAGGTGTTCGCCCAAGTTGTCGCCCAACCCGCGCCGGACCTTGCCGCGCGCACTTTGGCCGCTTTGGAGGACGGAACTCCGCTGGTCACGCAACGCCAAAAAGGCGACGGGAGGGTGGTTTTGTTCCATGTCACTGCGAACGCAGAGTGGTCAACCTTGCCCCTTTCCGGCCTGTTCGTGCAGATGTTGGAGCGCCTGTCGATCAGTGCAAACCCCGCAGGCCCCGAGGCCGTGCTGGAGGGGCGAATGTGGATGCCGGATCGTACGCTGGATGGATTCGGGCGGTTGGTTGATGCGGAATTAGTTGCGCCCGTAAGCGGCGAACGCTTGGCGAAACCCGTTGGTCTAGACGCGCGTCCGGGGCTTTATTCGTCTGGCGATCTTAGTGTGGCAATAAATGTTTTGCAGGCGGATAGCACGCTTGCGGCCCTCGATCTGCCCATTGGGATCAACATCGAACTGCTTGGCCAAACCAATGAACAGTCGCTTAAACCTTGGCTTCTAATGGCGGCGCTGGCGTTGTTCATGCTGGATGTTTTGGGAACGCTGTGGGTGACGGGCCGGTTGTTCAACAGAGGTGTCGCGCAGGCGGCGGGGCTGATTTTGATGGTCGCCCTGATCCCGACACCGGAGGCCAACGCCAATGAGGACCGCATAATTCTGACGGCGAATGACACGGTGCTGGCCTACGTGATTACCGGCGATCCAACCGTCGATAACATAAGTGCTGCGGGGCTGCTGGGCCTAAGCGCGGTCCTGACCGAGCGCACCTCGGTCGAGCCAATCGCGCCCATCGGTGTGAACATAGAAACGGATGATCTAAGCCTTTTGCCGATGCTGTACTGGCCGATTACCCCAGATCAGGCAGCGCTTTCGGAAGGTGCCGTGCAACGCCTGAACCGGTATCTGGCCACGGGCGGGATGATCGTTTTTGACACGCGCGATGCCCAGCTTGGCAGCGGTTTCGGGGTGCTGACTGCCAACGGTAAAGCGCTGCAACGCCTGACGGCCAGCCTCGATATTCCACCGCTCGCGCCCATTCCTGCGGGCCATGTGCTGACACGGGCGTTCTATCTTCTGGAAGATTTCCCCGGTCGCTGGTCCGGCCCCGATGTCTGGGTCGAGGTGTCTGCTGGTGGCACGAATTTGAACGACGGCGTGACACCCATCGTGATTGGCGCGAACGACTGGGCCGCCGCTTGGGCGGTTACCGACAGTGGCCAGCCGATGTTCCCCGTAGGGCGCGGCCTGACCGGCGAGCGGCAACGCGAACTGGCGCGGCGTTTCGGCGTGAACCTCGTGATGTACGTGTTGACGGGCAATTACAAATCCGACCAAGTCCATGTTCCGGCGTTTCTGGAAAGGCTGGGGGAATAATGGTCAGCTCCATCTCATACGCCCCGCTGATTGGCTGGGAATTGCTGGCGGGGTTGGCAGCGCTTAGCCTTATATTGCTGGGCATCGCGGCATGGCTTGGCCTGCGCGGATGGTTTTTGCGCGGGTTGGCGGCGAGTTTGGTGCTGGGGGCATTGCTGAACCCGTCATATAAACAAGAGGATCGGACCCCGTTGTCCGACATTATTTTTGTTGTTATTGACGAAACCGCCAGCCAGACGTTGCCCGCCCGCACCGAGCAAATACAAACCGCTGTGCCTGCGATCATGGCGCAGCTGGAACGGCAAACCGATGCGCCGCTAGAGGTCATCACCGTCACCGTTCGCGACACGCCCGAAGGGGTTGGGGTGCAGGGTACTATGGTGCTGGCAGCGCTAAGCAATGCTGCCGCGCAAGTCGCGCCTGACCGGATTGCAGGGGCGATAATCCTTGGCGACGGGCGTATCCACGACCTGCAACCCCTCCTCGATTTTCCGGCCCCTGTGCATTTGCTGCAAACGGGTCGCGCACGGGATTGGGACCGCCGGATCGTGCTGGAAAACACCCCCGCCTTCGGGATTGTTGGCGAACCTGTGGCTTTGAGGCTTCGGATCGAAGACAGCGGGGCCGTGCCGGAGGGGCTTGGCCTTGCCACGGTTTTCGCCTCGATTGACGGGGGCGAGGAGCAGCAGTTTCAAATTCCGGTTGGCGAAAGCGTCACCCTGTCGTTACCTCTGCAACATGCCGGTATCAACCTGCTGGACCTACGAACACCTGCCGCGAGCGGCGAGATTACCGACCGTAACAACCGCGCTATCCTGTCGATAAATGGCGTGCGCGACCGCCTGCGTGTGTTGCTGGTTTCCGGCGAACCTTACGCAGGGGAGCGCACATGGCGCAACCTTCTGAAGGCGGATGCCTCGGTTGATCTGGTGCATTTCACCATCCTGCGCCCCCCGCAAAAGCAAGACGGGGTTCCGGTGTCGGAGCTGTCTCTGATCGCGTTTCCGACGCGCGAGTTGTTCATGGAGAAGATCGACGATTTTGATCTTATCATCTTTGATCGCTACCGCCGTCGCGGGATTTTGCCGGATCTGTATCTTGAAAACGTCGCGCGATATGTGCGGGAAGGCGGCGCGATTCTGCTGGTGGCAGGGCCGGCCTTCGCCGAAGTTGAAAGCCTCGCGCGGTCCCCTATGCGGACCGTCTTGCCTGCGCTGCCAACAGGGCGGGTGATCGAGGAGGGGTATGCCCCTAGCCTGACAGATGTCGGTCGCCAGCATCCCGTTACCGCCGGTCTTGCGAGTATCTCGGGCGATTGGGGTCGCTGGTTCCGGCTGATTGATTTGAAGCCAAGATCGGGGCATGTGCTTATGGAAGGCGCGCAGGGTAAACCGCTGCTGGTGCTTGATCGCGTCGGAAAAGGCCGCATCGCGATTTTGGCGTCTGATCAGGCATGGCTATGGTCGCGCGGGTTTGAGGGGGGCGGCCCGCAGCTGAAACTGCTGCGCCGATTGGCCCACTGGCTGATGCAGGAACCGGAGTTGGAAGAAGAAGTTCTGTCTGCCACGGCTTACGGCAAGCTCGTCAAAGTCGAGCGCCGGTCTTTGGGGGAAGCCGTATTTGGCATCACCTACACCGGCCCTTCAGGCGAGCAGGGAACGGCCGAATTATCCGCCGTTTCAGCGGGCAAATGGCAGGCGGAATTCGAGGTTCAGGAAAATGGCATCTACCGCATTTCTGATGGCACCATAGAAACCGTGGTGGCAGTTGGTCCGGCGTCGCCGCGCGAATTTGAACAACCCGTGGGGGTCAGCCCCGCGCTGCTGACACTGATCGCAGACACTGGCGGCGGGGTATTCCAACTTGAAACGGCCACGCCGGATATCCGCCGAATCCGCATGGGGCGTGTCGCCAAAGGCAGCAACTGGCTGGGCCTGCCTCGCCGCGAGGCCTACACCGTGGAAGACATCCGCCTAACACCACTGGCACCCGGCTGGTTGATCCTGCTGCTGGTGGCCATGCTATCGATATTTGCGTGGCGGATTGAGGGGCGTTAATCTTCCAGTAATGCCGCACGCGATTGCGAATGAAACTCGCGGCGATACAACATCAGAACGGTCAGGGCCGTTGACAGAATTAACGGCACCGGCCCCAACAACCATGCCATTCCTGCCAAGGCGAAATAGATCGTGCGAATGCCACGGTTAAAACTTCGCGCCGCATAGATATTCAATTTCGCAGCTTTGCGCGCCATTTTGATCGCTTCGGGATCGCTCGCATCGCCTTCAGGCACGGCGGCCATCACCACGGCGCAATAGCCAAACAGCCGATGTGACCAGACAAATTTCAAAAAAGCATTGGCGAGGATCACTATCACCAGCAGTATCTTTGCTTCCCAAACTACAATCGGGGCAATATCGCCGCTAAGGTCAGCCGCTACACCTTGCAAACGGTCCGCCTGACCCAATAGCGCTATCCCGCCACCAATCGAGATCATCGCGGCGGAGGTGAAAAAGCTGGCTCCCTGACGCAGGGATGTCAGAATGTTGGCGTCAACCACGCGAACATCGCGGGTAAGCATCACCTCCATCCAGCGGAACCGGTAATCGGCGATCAGCGCGTGGGTGGAGGGGGCGTGCGGGCGGTCTCGTTCGATGAACCAGCCCATGATTCCCCAAGCGGCGAGGATGACCCCCAAGGCCACAAAATCCAGTGTTCCGAAAAAGGCGAGTATATTCAGAAGATTGTTTTGCATACCCCTGTTTAACCTTACGGCAGGGCTATGCAAACGC
>CAKZNY010000329.1 GCA_937132145.1 uncultured Paracoccaceae bacterium
ATTTCCGCGCAGCCACTGCAACAGCCACAAAACCAAGTACACCTTGACCTAGCCGCAAACCTGTTCGGATAAACAGGACCACTTTAGAAACAACTATGCCACCGATTGGAAAAGATAGAGGCTTCCTGCAAGTACCAATAAAGATCCTGCGATCTTGGAGAATAGGGCCCCGTTGGGAACAAGCTTTTCGACGATCACATAAATTGCCAGTCCCGAGATCCAAAATAGGTTCATGATACCACCAACGAACAACAGTGCCATCAGCGCCCAGCAGCATCCCAGACAGAAAATGCCGTGGTGTGCGCCCATTCTAAGGGCTCCGGTAAATCCGGGCCGATTGTGTTCGGATAAAAACGATACCGGCGAGCGGCAATGTTTTAAACACGCGTTTTTGAGGCTTGAAAACTGGTATAGGCCGGCGCCAAGAAGCATCGCACCTGCAAGAGCCTTCGAATTGATTACCATCGTCGATGTAGAGACAAGCCCGATTGTTTCCAACATCCACTGCAAAAATGCGGCTGATACTGCGAAAACTGCCCAGATTAACAAGTAACCAGCCAGAAATAATGCACCATAGACGTGCGTACGCTCCCGATCTTTTCCGTGTCGTTTCAACGCGATGAACAGCAACAGGGTCGGGGCTGCACTTGGCGTCATCATTGCAATCATCATTATCCACCACATCAAACCAACAAGTGCGCCGTATGCGGGTGTCCAATAAACGTCCGAGCCCAATCTTACCCGATCACCGAAGGGTTCAGCCATGCGCGTCATGTCGAGGGCGGACATATTCATACCCACCCCCGCTACCGTGTAAATTCCGGCAAGCACTATGACCGTCGCAACGGCACCAAGAACGATTAATCGATCTTTTCGAACCAGCCGCTCTATAATGTCAGCTTTTTCAGGCGCGCCGTTTTCATGCGATTGCGACAGTTGGATTCCCATCTAGCGCACGACGCCCGAACCGATCAGATGCAGGTCTGCAAAATGGGCGTGTGTGTTTTGGTTCTTGTCGAGCGAAATCGCACCTCCGGTTATCGTTGTGCTTCCGCAAGCAACCTCTGCCTGCGAGAACTCAAACCCGTGTGGAAGATTGATCCTGACCCGATGCGGATCACCCGAAACAATATTGGGGACCGGTTTTGCGTTGATCTCGAACACGCCGTCAACTTTTACGGTTCCAATTCTGTCCGTAGAATTCAAGTCGGATGAAATTGTTTTGTAAAGTGTTTCATGCCGGTTCGGGGCCATCGCGGAATACACCCACCAAAACGTAGCCATTTCATCCGTATCTTTACCTGTCAGGATTGCTTCAAGCGCTGCACGCTGTTCAGCATCGGCTTTTACGTCGATGAACAGTTGCATTTCACCATTACCCTCATGGATAGCACCGGGCCATTTATAGACACCTGCCGCACGCAACCCATCGAGCTTTACGTCACCATAGTGGCCTTTCTTTATGACAAGTACCATGGCAGCCTCGCAAACGCCGTCTGTTGGCATAACGCCAAATTGGCACGGGCAACCGAAATTGCAATTACAGTTTATAAGTTCTTCACCTTCAATACTCCAGTCAGTCATGGGTTCTTCCTTTCAATAATTATAAGTTTTGGTTGGCCAACGCCGCCGGTGGAGTATTTCTCCGACTCCGGCCGCCGTTGCCGTTCTCAGTTTTCGCGGCTATCGCTGATGGATTATTCTACGAAAATCGTCACTTCATCGCCGATATTTCCGACCGTAAACACGACGAATTTTGCGCCTTCGGTTGAGCTGACGTTATTGGCGACCATGTTCAGGTTTGGAATTTCATACACTGCATCGCCTGGAAGAAGTGTCTGCGCCTCTAGGCCGTCAACTTCAATCGTGATCGAACCTTCGATCATGTAGAGGAATATGTGGCCAGGATGGTAGTGACTGGCGATGCTCCAACCAGGGCCTACTTCAAAAAGTACAACATTCGACTCTTTACCGTCGATGCCCGCTAACGGCATATTCACCAGCCCAGTGACCTTCATCTCTCCCGGCTCAAGTGCCAAACTTGGCGCGCCGACGAATGAAAAAGTTGCCAACGTGGCGATTAGCGTTAAATGCCTAAGTTTCATCTTATTCCCCCTTTTTGGTTAAGTAACCTGCGGGTCCTATCGACAAAAATATTCCGGAAAATACCATGATAAATAGTGACTCGAAAACTACCACTCGCTGAACGAGTCCTTCAATTTTATCATGTTGTATTTAGGGAAACTTGTAGATCGTCTGCATTTTTGTGTAGAATGGCCAAAACTCCTACGTATACGCGTGTTCGGTTGCGGTATGGACGACACCAAATCCTGCCCGTCATGCGTGTTTTGTATGAGTTGGTGGAGTATCGAATGATCTATAGTTTTCACGAATTCGAGCTGGACACAGACCACCTCGAATTACGTAAATCCGGCGAACCGCAAAAGATCGAACCGCAGGTTTTTTCTTTGCTGGAATTGCTAGTGTCCAACCACCATCGCATTGTTTCCAAAGATGAAATCAACCAACAGGTTTGGGGCGGCCGCGTTGTTTCGGAAGCCACGTTAAATAGTCGAATACGCTCTGCGCGTTTGGCTATCGGTGACAACGGCAAAGAACAGAAGCTAATTAAAACGGCTCACAACCGGGGCTTTCGTTTCATTGGCGATCCGGCTTCATCCAATTATGTGCTTATTCAGGACCATTTATTCGAAAACCATGAACTAACTAACTCGCAGAACTCGGTCGGTAGGCCCTCGATCGCGGTATTGCCGTTTCATATGCTGAGCAACGACCATTTTCACGACGTGTATGCAGAGGCGATCTCGCACGAAATTATTGTCGGAATGTCCCGATTGCACTGGCTTCACATCATTGCACGCGGCTCGTCATTCCGGTTCAGAGGGGCGGATACAGATATCAGTGTTGTCGGAAAACTGCTTGGTGTCAGATATGTATTATCGGGCAGCTTACGGATCGTGGGTAAAATCGGCATTTGCACGGTTGAACTTTATAACTCTGTCGACGGACGCGTTATTTGGGCGGACGAGTTTGAAGGCTCCTTAGAAGATCTGTTAGTATTAAAGTCAAAAGTAATGCCCCGAATTGTCGCGATTATTGAATCCCAAATTCAATCAACTGAAATTCTGGAAACAAAAGGGATAGCGACTGAAAACCTGGACGCATGGGCGACCTACCATCGTGGGCTTTGGCATATGTTCAGGTTTAACCGACACGATAACGAAATTGCAACGCAGTTGTTCAAACGTACGATTAGCATGGATTCTCAATTCGCGCGCGCCCATTCAGGTCTGTCGTTCACACATTTTCAAAATGCGTTTATCGGGTTTACCAGAGGTGAAAATAACCAACGCGTTCTTGCAAGAAAGCACGCAGAGATTGGCTTCGAAATCGATCCATTTGATCCATTCGTGAATTTGACAATGGGAAGGACGGAGATGCTTTGTGGCGATTTCGAAGCGGCGATCCCTTGGCTCGACCGATGCCTTGAACTCAGGCCAAATTATGCATTTGCCATTTATAGTCGTGGGCTGGTGGACGCCGTTCTTGGAAACGGACTGGATAGCCAACGGCACTCGATGAAGGCACTCTCGTTAAGTCCGTTAGACCCACTGCTCTATGCCATGCTCTGCTGCCGTGGACTATCACATCTCGTGCGTGGTGAATATGCCCTCGCCAGCGATTGGGCCGAGCGAGGCGCTATTCGTCCAAACTCCCACCTGCTAATTTGGACCATCGCCGCAATGTCGCACGAGTTAGCCGGAAATCAGGTTAAAGCTGAAAAATGGGTGAAAAGGATCAAGGAAACGGATCCGAAATTTGAGCACAGCCGATTTTTTCGATCATTTCCTATTCACGATAATCATACTAGATCAGCAACCCAAAATTCCTTAATGCGACTTGGTTTGTAGCGTATATAGAGGTATTTCTCCCAGCTATGCACCCTGCCCGCATGCAATCCAACCAGATTTTTGCAAGCTGCATAAACTGGATGCATCGAGACCGCGATCGCAAAATAAGCACCGTGCCGGTGAAAACAAATAATGTCGCGGTACTTGTTTAAAAGTTTCTGTTAACACACCCTTCGCCTGAACGGCGTTTGCAATATTGTATCTACCTAAAGACAGTGTTTTGCACACGATCGTTGACCACGGACAATACACACTTTATGGAGACCAATTAGTTCGCCAAGTAACTCATTGTTTTTGCTGCTAATCCGCAAGTGCTAATCTATTG
>CAKZNY010000330.1 GCA_937132145.1 uncultured Paracoccaceae bacterium
TGAGACATCCTGCTTGTTACTGTAGCTTTTCTCTGAGGGCTTCGTAAGGCGTTTTCCCTTCATGTGCGCCATGCGGCCTGTGGAAGTTGTAGACGCGTTTCGGTTTGTATTATTCCAGCATCTAACTCAGCTTCTTTCTGCGAGCCCATTAACGTGCATTAGTTTTGCTATCAAAGGACTTTGACTGTTGTGGAAAGCCTGTTCGCCGAACGATTGCTTGCCATTTTCCCCTATTGATTCTGATTGTTGCCATAACTCGTATTCTCCTAGTGCTAAGAGGCCAGAGAACAGGGTGAATTGCCCAAATACTGTGACCAGATTGTGACCAGAATGATAAAGTGAGGTTTCTCTAGCGGCGCTAGGTGCTGATCAACCCATTGATAAACAATGGTAAATCATTGGTGCACCCGACGCGATTCGAACGCGTGACCTCTGCCTTCGGAGGGCAGCGCTCTATCCAGCTGAGCTACGGGTGCTTTGGGGGCGGTATATGCCAGCTATTGGTCAAGCGCAATCGGCTTATTGAGTTGAAGTTGCGGGGAAAGTCTGGTCTTTTGGGGGTGGATAATTTATCCTCGGAGAGCAACTTGGTAAACATTCTGTGTATCGTTCAAGGCGGGCGGCTTCAATATGAGGCCTTGTTGTTCATGGCCTCGTTTCGCAAGTTTCACGATGATACCAAGTTCAAGGTTTTCATGGCCGAGCCGCAACCCGGGGACCTGTGGGATTTCGATCCGCGCGTAACGGATGGGCCTACGCGCGATATGCTGGAGAGCCTTGGCGCTGCGATCATCCCGCTGCACTCCAAAACCTTCGGGTCGGCTTATCCGAATGGCAACAAGATCGAAGCGCTGGCGTTGCTGCCTGAAGGCGAGCCGTTTATCTTCTTTGACACCGACACGCTGTTCACGGGGCCACTGGATAAAATTCGTTTCAACTTTGATAAGCCGAGCGCCTCGTCGCGCTGCGAGGGGACGTGGCCGCAGCCGGATCTTTACGGGCCGGGGTATGGCGACATCTGGAAATCGCTTTACGACAAGTTCGGGCTGGATTTTGAAAGCGCGCTGGATATGGGGCAGCCGGACGAATACTGGCAGCGGTATCTCTATTTCAACGCGGGGTTTTTCTATTACAAATGCCCGAAGATATTTGGCGAGAAGTTTCTGGAATACGCCACGGCCATTCGGGATAACCCACCGGCGGAGCTGGACGGGCAGGCGCTTTATCCGTGGTTGGACCAGATCGCCTTGCCATTGGTGATCCACGCGCTTGGCGGGGGCAAGGGGTTGCAACCGACACGGTCGCTCGATGGGCCGGCGACGTGTCATTACCGGGTGCTATCGCTGCTTTACGCGCGCGAGCCGCAAAAGGTTATTGATGTGCTGGAAGAGGTTTGCGCACCAAACAAGATCAAGAAATTACTTAAGGGTTCCGAGGCTTTCAAGCGGTTGGTTTATCAAGGGCGCGGGCACAAGTTGCGGGCGATTATTACGCCGGATGACTTGATGAAACCGGAACAAAAGCTGCGCCAGAAAATCAAGAATCGCGGGTTTTGGATACGTTAAAACGACAAACCCCCACACTTTCATGCGGGGGTCGTCAACTTCGGGCTTACACCCAATTCAGTTCAGCCTTACAGCATGCCTTCGCGTTGCAATTTCTTGCGCGCCAACTTGCGTTGACGACGGATAGCTTCAGCTTTCTCGCGTGCCTTGCGGACGGAGGGCTTCTCGAAATGTTGCTTGAGCTTCATTTCACGGAAAACACCTTCGCGCTGAAGTTTTTTCTTCAACGCACGGAGAGCCTGTTCGACGTTGTTATCACGAACCGATACCTGCATGTGGATACACCACCTTTCTAGGTTAGATTTAGCAGAATTGCAGGAACGCGCTCTATAGCAACTACCGGACAATCTGTCTATGGTGTGCAGGAATGTGAGGCCAGAATGACCAAATCAAAGAAAACTGAAGCAGATCATATCGCGCAAACGCGGACAAAAGTGCTGGAAGCCGCGCTCCCGCATGTTGTTTTCGACGGTTGGAGCGCAAAAACGCTGGCGGCCGCGATTACCGATTCGGGTGCGGATGCGGGGCTGGCAGCGCTGGCCTTCCCGCGGGGTGCAGTCGATCTGGCATTGGCGTTCCACTACGACGGTGATCGGCGCTTGGCGGCAGTTATGGCGGCGGCGGATACATCCCATATGCGCTACAGCGAGAAGATCGCCAATGGCATTCGCTTGCGCCTTGAATTGGTGGAGGGGCACCGCGAAGAAGTGCGTCGGGGGTTGGCGCTTTTCGCATTGCCCACACATGCAGGTGACGGGGCCAAGGCGATCTGGAACACGGCAGATACAATCTGGAATGCGCTGGGCGACACCAGCACGGATGTGAACTGGTATACGAAACGAGCGACGTTGACGGTGGTGTATTCCTCGGCGGTTTTGTTCTGGTTGGGGGACGAAAGCGGTGGCGAGGATACGGTTGCGTTTATTGACCGGCGTATTGAAAATGTCATGCAATTCGAGAAGCTCAAGGCGACGATGCGCGGGAACTCTTTGGTCAAGGCGTTCATGGCAGGGCCGGGCAAGATTTTGGATAAGGTAACAGCACCGGGCGAGGCCCCTGAAGGGTTTCCCGGTTCGATAAGGAAATAAACGATGTCTCTAGGTGGTAAAATTCTGACGTGGTTCAATGGTGAATGGCGTGAGGGTAATACGATGATTATGGGGGCTGCGGATCATGCGACGTGGCTTGGCTCGATGGTGTTCGACGGGGCGCGGTATTTTGAGGGTGTGATGCCTGATCTGGATTTACACGCACAGCGGATTATCCGGTCAGCCAAGTCTATGGGGTATGCGGCACCAGTTGACGGGGATACGATTGAAGGCCTCATCCGCGAGGGCGTGGCCAAGTTTGCGCCGGATGCGGAGCTGTATCTTCGCCCGATGATGTGGTCGCTTGAGGGGGATGAAACAATGTTGGGGGCGGATCCAACGTCTGGCGCCTATGCGATTTGTATCGAGGAATTGCCGATGCAAAAGGCCGGAGATTTCGCCTTAACGGTTTCGCCTTACCGCCGCCCTCGTCAGGATATGGCGTTAACGGAGGCGAAGGCCGCATGCCTGTACCCCAACAATGGCCGTATCGCACAAGAGGCGCGCAGCCGTGGTTTCAATACGGCCCTTTCGATGGATATTGATGATAATGTTGCGGAAACTTCCAGCACCAACGTGTTTCTGGTGCGTGACGGCGAGGTATTCACCCCTGCGCCCAACGGTACGTTCCTGAACGGGATTACGCGCCAGCGGACGATTGCGTTGCTGAAAGAGGACGGGCTGAAGGTGACAGAAACCAGCCTGACCGTTAAGGATTTCACCGAGGCGAACGAGATTTTCTTGACGGGAAATGCGGCTAAAATCACGCCGGTGACGCGGTTTGAAGATAAGCAAATGCCCTCAACCCAGATTGGTATGCGGGCGCGTTCGCTTTATTGGGATTATGCCCACTCAAGTTAAGGAAGCGTTATGACTTTACCCACCACAATGCGCGCGATTGAAATCAGTGAACCCGGCGGGCCGGAAGTGTTGCTGCCCGTAACGCGACCTGTTCCTGCCCCAAGTACCGAAGATATTCTGATCAAAGTCGTTTCGTCAGGTGTTAACCGGCCGGATGC
>CAKZNY010000331.1 GCA_937132145.1 uncultured Paracoccaceae bacterium
AACCGGAGTGTCGTTCACAATCAAAGTCCGCTCGAACGCGGCAATTGCGCGCCATGCATCACCAATCAGCGGCCATTCGGTGCCAAACACATCGTTAAAACGCTCGCGGTACTCGGGAATGAAGGCCAAACGGGCTTCCATCACGTCGTTTTCACCGTTACCGGCAACCGCACCTTTGGCTGCACTTGGCGCCTGCTTTTCAAGCGATGCAGCAGAACCGGCCCAGAACAACTTACCAAGATAGGCCGAGTTGATCACGGATTGACTGTTACGCCAGTGAACCGTGCCGGGATAGCCACGCGAAAGGTCATCGCCAAACGCCAAGCCCTGATCAGGCTCGTGGCATGTCACACAGGCTGTCGAGGCGTCGCCACCAAGGCGCGGATCCCAAAACAGGATTTTACCCAGCTCTACTTTCGCGTCTGTTTGCTTGTTATCCGACGGAATCGGAGGCTCTCCTAATGGGGCGAGCGGAGGGAAATCCCCTTGCGCCATCACCATAGTCGCAGACGTTGCCAATATGGCTACACCTGACAGGAGAAGAGAGATTGTTTTCATAGGTTTCATGTTTTCTCTCCTTTCTAGTTTGACTGGTCACGCCAGTTTTCGATGGCGATATAGTTGGTTGAAATATTGCCTTCCCAGACATACTCGGGACCGGTCAGCGGATCTCCGGATAGCGATTCAAGGAATGCGATCAGATCTTTTTTCTCGGTGAACGACAAACCTAAAGGTTTAATAAGCGGGTCTTTGTTGTCCACATCGCCACCACCCTCGTTGTAGAAAGTAACAACTTCGAACAATGTGTCGAACATGCCGTTGTGCATGTATGGACCGGTCTGGGTCAGCTCACGCAATGTCGGTGTGATGAACGAACCAACCATGCTGCGGTCGGACGGGTTAGACCAAATCTGCCCACCAACATCTTCACGTATATTCATGTAGTTTTCGATACCCATGAACATCGCGAACGCAACATAGGTTGAGTGGCGTACAGGGTCAGACCAGATATCCGGATTTTCCGGCGTACCCAGAACGTGCAAACTATCATCGGTAAACCGATTGCCGTCATGACACGAAACACAACCGGCTTTGCCTATGAACAATTCCTGTCCACGCGTCGCGGCGACAGACATTTCGCCTGTATCAAACGGCGCGCCACGCGATGTGAGCGTCGCTAGATATTCCGGTATCGCTTTGCGCACACCACCGTTGGATGGCTCACCGTAACCGGCAGCTGCGAACATTTCCACATAAACAGGGTCCTGCTTGATGCGTTCTTGCATCAGGCGCATGTCCATGTTCATCAGATAAGCTTCTGTCAGCATTTCGCGCGTAACGTCGTTCAGGTTTGTACCCAGACGACCATCATGGAACCAGTTTGCGTTCTGCGCTGTATTTATCAGCGTAGGCGTGTTGCGGAACCCTTTAGAGCCCGGATATGCTTTTGACAAATCCAGTCCGTCCGAAAATCCGTTTTCTGGTTGGTGACATGTTGAACAACTGATAGCTGCGTCACCCGACAGTCGCTTATCAAAAAACAACCGCTTCCCGAGTTCTGCTTTTGCAGCGTCAACTTCAGGTGCCACAATTGGCCCGAACCCTTCCGCTGCAGCAAGACTGGGCACTGCAATAGCCCCGAGCAACAAGGTTGCACAGAGCGCCGGCGCTAAACCGCCTTTGAACCGAGATATCTTCATCGGCCTCCCTCTCTCTAGTAAAGTTCGACCACCGAATGGCGACCGAAAACAAGGTTATGACGAGAGTGTTGCAGGAGGCCTGCGCCCCGTCATTGACGACTGTCAAGTTTTTGAGATTTTCGGGATAAAAGCCGTATGCCCCGAATTTCAACCCAGGGCACACTTGGTTTTTTAATTACTTTACAAATTGCCTGCGGGTTCGACGTGCAATAAACAGGAACAGCAAGCCCGCAAACAGCCCGGTCCCGAGCGGAATGCCGTACAGTTCGACCCGATTCTCTATCGGCTCCAGAATAATCCAGTACCACGAGGTGAAGCTCCGCCGATTGCCGGTTTGCCCCTCGACCCCGTCCCAGTTCGAGAACGCGATCGGGATGTAGGCCCCTTCCACAAACTGGAAATCTGCGGGCGAGTCAGTCTCGAGCGAGCGTTTGAAAACCACCTGCCAGCGGCCATCTGCCCATTCCCCGTTTGCAATCAATTCGGAACTGTCACCGCGAACGGATGGTAGCTTGCCAGAGCCGGTCGCATCCATAATAGCGACGGTGGCGGGGCTATCGTCTGTTACACTTGGTGCGGCCCAATACCACAGGTTCACCGGATGTTTGCTATCCCCGAGGCGGAACATTGGCTTCTCGCTTGTTCCGGTTAGATCGCGAGGCAGCTGAATTGCGATAGCATCGCGCGTGCCCGCCAAATCCTCGATTGCGTAACGCTGCTCCAGCACGTCGCCGGGCACCGAGTATGTGCGGTCATCGACATCCACGCGCATCGCAATATCGTCACTGTTATAGAGCGCCCGAACCGTCACCATATCGTTCAGCGACGTAAACAAACGTGGGTCCTTGATGATGTTTGGTGCCAGCGCAAAGGTTATCGCAGGTGCAATATCCCACAAAGGATCACTTGGGCTTTCCGGCAATTCGCCGTCCACCCGCGCGGCCCGAATAACGGTATCACCCGTGCTTAGCGGCGTTCCGTTATTGCGTAAAGTCATCACATATTGCGCGATTGCCCACCGATCCTCGATCTTCATCGTGGTTGAATGTTCCGGCATCGGTGTGCTTGGAATACCCGTAGACAAACGCTGGAACACTTCGGTTACGCTACTGGTATAACGCCATGTTTCCGGATGCGTCAGGTTACGCGGCCAGATGCGGTCCTCGGCATCATCGGCCAGCCGTTTGCCGGATGTAATGTTTCCGCGGCCCTCGACCCCATGACATTCCGCACAAGTTTTTTCGAATAGCACAGCGCCGCTTGCCAACAAATCATCCGTGACTTCGGGCATCGTTCCCAAATCAATCGGGTTCGCCTCTATTTCCTCTTCTTCCCAATATCCGAACTGTTTTATCTTGAAAATCAGAGCATCAATTTCAGCGTCCGAAAGGAGCGATTTCCAACCGGGCATCGCTGTGCCGTTCAGGCCATCGCGAATTGTTTTGCGGAAATCTTCATCCGATGGAAACTCGGAATTGGCGTCGGTGGACTTGTACTTGAACAACGCCATAGAAAAATCACGTGGGCGTGGATACATGAAGTCCGCTGCTGGCCCATCGCCCTCACCCTCAACGCCGTGGCATTGCGAGCAGCGTTTTTGATAAATCGCATCGACGGCATCTTCGCCGAGTCCATTGGAGGCGATAGTAACATCATCCTCGGCCACAGGTTCGGCCAGTTCCCATGACCGTGGCTCGTGCCCCGTATAATCGTAGAGGAATGTGATGATTTTCCACACCTCCTCTTCTTTCAGCATCTCGTTCCAGACAGGCATTGCCGAGGCCCAAGGCGTTCCCTCACGCGGCAATCCCGGGCCACCTGTGGTGATCCGCCAGAACAGATAGGATTCCTGTAGCTGGGCAATGGTGCCAAGATCCTGGAAACTGGTGGGTAATGGATACAGGCCTCTGGCATAAGGGCCCTCGCCGTCCAACAGGTCCCCATGGCAGTAAAAGCAATTCTGATAATAGACTT
>CAKZNY010000332.1 GCA_937132145.1 uncultured Paracoccaceae bacterium
CTTCGGCACCTACCTCGGAGGCGGAGGGCTGTGGGGGTAGCGGTTGCCCCGCTGTGATGATCGGGCGTTTGCGCGGGATGTCACGAGCGGTCGGGATTTCGGTTGTGGATTTAGGGTTGGCAACGCGCACCGGCTCTTTGGGCTTAGCCTTGACCTTGGGTGCTTCTTTAACGGCCTTGGGCGCAGCTTTCGCTTTGGTGGTTGTTGCACGGTTCGACAGGCCCAAACGATGGACTTTGCCGATCACGGCGTTACGGGTAACACCGCCGAGTTCCTTGGCAATCTGGCTTGCCGAGTTTCCTTCGCCCCACATTTTGGTGAGGGTTGCAACGCGTTCATCTGTCCAGGACATCTTGTCCCTCCGTCTAATAGTGAATTGCCATGTCTGGCACCCCGATCAAACTCGTACAAGTTATGGGGATTATGCTGGCCTCTATTGTAACCCTTGTGGCGGCGGATACAAGGGTTACAATCAGGGTGCGGTCAAGCGATCCAGCCTTAGGCGATGGCGGTCATCCGTCAGGCGGTAGACGGAGCCAAGCACGGCCATCAGCACCCCTAATCCGGTTGACCCGCCGATAAGGAACATCACCAACAGTTGGTATTTCACCGCCTCGCTCGGGTCTACGCCTGACAGGATTTGCCCCGTCATCATACCGGGCAGGGATACGATACCTGTGGCGGCCATCGAGTTGATGATCGGCATGAAGCCTGTGCGCAGGGCGCGGCGGGTGAAGGGGCGCATGGCCTCCCATTTCGAGCGGCCCAGCAGAAGTTGCGCCTCGATGGCCGGGCGTTCACGGGTGGCGGCGGTGTTCAGGGTATCGAGCGCCAGAGATATGCCGGTCATGGAATTGCCCAGCACCATGCCGAAAAGGGGCAGGGCAAAACGGGGTGTCCACCACGGGTCTGGCTGAATTTGGGTGGTTAGGGCGATGACGGTTATGGTGACACCCGAAAACATCATCGCGCCCGTTCCAAGGCTGAAACCCCAGAGGCCCGTAAGTTTCCGATCTTGTCTTGCCCAAACCTCGCGGCCAGCAAGAACGATCATGGCAAGGGCAACGAGGGCGGTCAGCAGCGGTGAAACCACAGCGAACAGGCTTTTGAGTAGCAGCCCGACGAGGAGGAGTTGCACAATCATTCGCGCAGCGGCGATCGCCAGTTTGCGCTCTAGCCCCAGTTTTAACCATAGGGATAATGCGCCGTTCAAGACCAGAAAGCTGGAGGCAAAAACGAGGTCCAGATAGGTGAGGGAAACGTAATCGTTCATGCCACCACCTGTCCGTTTTCGATCCGCATTGTGCGGCAACCCAGTCGCACAGGTTGGTCGGGGTCGTGCGTGACGATGATTATCGTGACCCCGTCCGCCATCAGTTCGCGCAGAAGGTCTTCAACTTTTAGCGTGGTTTCCGGATCGAGGGCGGCTGTCGGCTCGTCTAATAACAAAACGTTCGGCTGCCCTTCTAGGCATCGCAACAGGCCGAGGCGGTGGCGCTCGCCGCTCGACAGCCGCGTCACCTCCCAGTTCAAAGCGTCGGGGGAAAGACCAACGAGGGAGAGGCGGCGCGTAGTTTCAACGGGGTTTGTGAAATGATCGCCCACTTTATCCAGCCACCAGCCGGTTTCGGAGGGCAGCAGGGCGACATGTTTACGCCATTCCGGTGCAGGGGTTTGCGAGCGGGTCATTTGTGCGGTGCTGACCTCGCCAGTGTTTGGGTCAAGGTCAACGATCGCCCGCATCAACAGGGATTTACCCGCGCCGGAGGGACCGGTGATTGCCAGACACTCGCCATCGGCAACGGTAAAATCTGCGGGACCAAGCCCTGACCGGCGAAGAGATTTCACGGTTATCATCGTATGCGTCGCCTTTCGCTCCATGCCATAGTACTGCGCCGAGGATGATAATGCCAGCGTCCGTGTTGCTGGGCGCAGGCGGGATAACGGCGACGATTGCGAGGTCGTAAAGGGCGGCAAAACGAGGGTGGCGTAGGATAGGGGCAACGAAACAGGCAACACCCCCGATTGACTTAAAGTCAGCTTTCCGGCATGAACCAAAACTCACCCATCGCAACGGTCGCAGGTGGGTGTTTTCATTTTATTCGACCGTAAAGGAGTAACAGACGTGATTAGCCCCGTACTACCAACTTATGCGCGGGCACCGCTTTCATTCGTGAAAGGTCAGGGCCCTTGGCTGGAGACCGAAGATGGGACACGCTATCTGGACATGGGGGCGGGCATTGCCGTGAACTCCCTCGGCCATGCGAACCCTATCCTCGTGGCAGCACTGACGGATCAGGCGCGACGATTGTGGCACACGTCCAACCTTTACAACATCCCCAATCAGGATGAATTGGCCGAGCTTTTGGTCGAGCATACCTTCGCCGATACGGTGTTTTTCACCAACTCGGGCACCGAGGCAACCGAGGCTTCTGTCAAGATGGTTCGGAAGTATTTCGATCATATTGGCCAACCCGAGCGGTATCGGATTATCACCTGCGAAGGCGCGTTTCACGGGCGAACTTTGGGGATGATCTCGGCCGCTGGCGGAGAGAAATTGACAAAAGGTTTCGGCCCTTTGCTGGAGGGTTTCGACAAAGTTCCCTACGGCGATCTGGATGCGATCAAGGCCGCGATTACGCCGGAAACCGCGGCTGTGATGCTAGAGCCGTTGCAGGGTGAGGGTGGTATTTTATCCCTGCCGGAAGGCATGCTGAAAGACATTCGCGCACTGTGCGACGAACACGGTTTGCTGCTGGTTCTGGACGAAATCCAGACCGGCGTTGGGCGGACCGGCAAGTTGTTTGCACATGAATGGGCTGGCGTGACACCGGATATTATGGCGATTGCCAAAGGTATTGGCGGGGGCTTTCCGCTTGGTGCATGCCTCGCGACGGAACGCGCGGCGGCTGGTATGACCGCGGGCACACACGGCACGACTTTTGGTGGTAATCCAATGGCTTGCGCTGTTGGTTGTGCTGTGATGGGGGTCGTGACAGGGGATGGATTCCTGGAAAACGTCAACCGTATCGCCGGACATCTGCGTCAAGGGTTGGAGGGGCTGGTGGCCTCGCATCCCGATGTATTTGACAGCGTGCGCGGCGAGGGGCTGATGATTGGCCTCAAGTGCAACGCGAATAATCTGGACGTGATCAATGCCGGCTACGAGGCGCATGTGCTGACCATTCCGGCAGCGGATAATGTAATCCGGTTGCTGCCACCGCTGAACATCACCATTGAGGAAATTGACGAGGCGGTGAAGCGGCTCGACCAAGCGGCTGTGACCGTGGAGGGGAACCTATGAACCACTTTCTGGACATCCACAAAACCGATGCCGCAGACCTGCGCGGCATGATCGACCAAGCGCGCGTTATGAAGGACGCGCGCAAGGGTTTGCCCAAGGGAACGCCGGATGCGGATCAGCCTTTGGCCAATCATATGGTGGCGCTGATATTCGAGAAACCTTCAACAAGAACAAGGGTTTCCTTCGATGTTGGGGTGCGCCAGCTTGGGGGGCAGACGTTGGTGCTTTCTGGGTCCGATATGCAGCTTGGCCACGGCGAGAGCATTGCGGACACGGCGCGGGTTCTTAGCCGATATGTGGACATGATTATGATCCGCACGTTCGATGAATCCACGCTGTTGGAGCTGGCCGAACACGCCACCGTTC
>CAKZNY010000333.1 GCA_937132145.1 uncultured Paracoccaceae bacterium
AGTTCTATAATGAGTCACGATCATAACTCAGCTGGTGCTTCACACGGTAACACCAAGCAATACACGATCGGCTTTATCCTTTCAGTTATCCTGACCGTAATTCCATTCGGTATGGTAATGGCTGGTGGTTTTGGTCGCGGTATTGAGAGGGGTTAAAAAATGAAGTATGGATTTATTATTGTTTTATCATTTACTACTATAACTTTACGAAATGTTTTTTTCATAAAACTAACTTTATCCTTATGAGATAAAGGATTAATTTTACCACTTTCAGGTGATTTAGCTACTCATGGATTAGAAAACTTGGAAGGCTCAAAATTTGGAGTGATTGAGTTTAACAAGTATTTAGAGGATGCCGTTCTTACGGCCAAAACGCTGTCACGAAAACACAAGGTGCCGATAAAGGAACGGATCGCAAAATCAAAAGCAAAATACATATTCATCCAACATGAAACGTCACCTGACGGCTAACTCGCTCGCAGAACAGAATTAATCCTAGAGATTTCTAATCGGTGGCAGTTAGGGCGGAAAGCTGACATTACGCTAACATCAATTTTTAGTTTCCGTTATGTCGGCAGGGCTCGCTTAGATCTGTCACCTCGACTGGTCAATCAAAAATCATAACACCTACAACCGCCCACTTTGTGTCGTTGGGAAAGCAGCGATAGCTGAGTTAGTTTCGTTCAGCCTGTAATTTCCACCCGATAACCTGCCCTAGGGAAGTGTACGCAGATGTTTCCGAGGTCTGGTTCGTGCCTGCAAACCGCAATCGTATCGCAGTTGGCGACAACGACCTCTCCCTCGACCGGCTGTTCACCACCATCAAGATCCGGGGAAACGCTCACGTGCATTCCGGGTTTGAGGCCTTGAGGGTCACGCACATCTGTGGCCTGCACTGTGACCGGTTCATTTTCTTTGGCCAGCAAAAGCGCCTCTTCAGGTGACATTTCCGTCATTGTGCCGTGTCCAATTTTAGTAACGTTTTCTTCCCAACGCTCCAGGTGTGTAAACTCGGATAGGAATGTCGGCCCTTTGTCCCAACGCCCCCGCAGAAACCAAACCAAGTGATACAATTGGGCATCGATCGCCGCCGGGTCTTCCCCCAGCAGGAATTTTCGATCGTCCGACAGCTGATCATTTACCCAATGCAAAGGCGCGCGGATCTGCGATGCGAGATGGGGCAGAGCGGCATTGGCGGCCTTTAGCCCTTCGGCCCAATCACGGCCAAGATAAAGACGGCCACGATCTTCGGCGAAATCTTTGGGTAGTCCGTCGCCAGCTGAGCCGAGAATAACCTTAACCGCCAAGTCGAAAAAAGCACCATCCGTCCAGCGGCTCAAGCACCACATCAGGCCGGCGTCAGGTGTTGGGAAGAACGTTGGTGACGGGTGCCGCCGCTCCAATTCACGGATGATGCATTGCGTGTCGCAGTAAATATCAGCCCCGATTTGCATGACCGGAGTTCGTCTGTAGCCCCCGGTCAACTTCGTGAGCATGGGTTTTGGAGGCAGCCGCGGTATCTCGACAGAGCGCCACGACAGCCCCTTGATACCGAAGGCGATCCGAGTTTTTTCAGCAACGGGTGATTGGGGATAATTGTGCAGAATAATTTCTAAGGCGTTATCGGTCATGCAGGGAACTTTCTCCAAGTGCAGGCTAGGTGCTCGACCCATTGCATACATGGTTGTCTCAACGAGCGCCACGATAATAGCCAACGGCAACGAGGCACTACAGCATACGCTCTCCATATTTCTTAGAAGATAAAAGTGTTGGTTTGACCATTGAAAAGCCCCCAATTGAGGCCGGTTCATGATGGCAAAATCCTGACCGCAACCGTCATATGACCGCTTGGTGCCCTTAGTTATCGATTTTGGACCAAACACATTTCGACGCGAAGGGCGGGAAGCCGCCGTTCGTTGCGCTGTTCGTGAGCTTCTGGTCAACTGATAAAACAACCGTTCGCCAGATTGCTTGGTCAACCGCTTCCTGACCCTGCGAAAACATTGGACAAACGTCTATTCTCGCGCGGTTTGCCTATCGCTTCTCGTACTTGTGCTTCCTTATTACCCAAGCGGACCCCGATCTGTCGCCACCATCTGATCTTTGCAAAGCCGGGCCTGTCTGTTAATTCTAGTTAGTATTTCCGAATCGATGCGACCCTATCCGGCAAGGGAACCGAAAGGTTTCCCTTTTTTCTGACTGAATTTGTAGCTGGCTTTTCGCTGCGGATGACCACTGTAACATGGGACTAATTATGAAAGCTGTAATGTTAGCTGCTGGAATCGGCGCTCGGCTGGGGTCAGAGGTCACCGAACACCCGCCGAAAGTCTTGCTCCGTTTTGGCGGTAAGTCGCTGTTGCAGCGACATATCGAGATTCTCAGGCGGCATGGCATCAGCGAACTGGTGCTCGGCGTTGGATATCATCAGGATAAAATCCAACAGGAGATCGCCGACCTGAACGCCGAAGATTTTGTGCGCACGGTGTTCAATAAGGACTTTGAGCAGGGTAGCATCGTCACCCTGTGGACCCTGCGCGACGAACTGTGCTGCGGTGGACCGGTTTTGCTCATGGACGCCGACGTTCTTTACGACGAAGGTCTGGTGCGGCAGTTGGTCAATTCCCGGCACGAAAACTGCATGCTGCTGGATCGTGATTTTGTGCCGGGTGATGAGCCGGTCAAGCTGTGCGTCCGGGACGGCGAGATTGTCGAGTTCCGCAAGTGGCTGAGTGCCGATTTTGATTTCTGCGGAGAATCTGTCGGTTTGTTCAGGTTGTCGGCACCGATAGCTGAAAAGATTATTGCCCAGACCAAGCTCTACATCCTGCAAGGTCGCCGACAGGACCCATACGAGGAGGCGATCCGCGATGTGATGCTAACTTCACAGCGCCATACCTTCGCATTCGAAGACATCACCGGCATGCCGTGGATTGAGATTGATTTCGCCGCCGATATCGAACGCGCCACGCGCGATATTCTTCCCCGCGTTCTGGCATCGGAGGGCCACGCGCGCGCGACGACGGGGCGTGACGATAACGTCCAATGTTTGGAGCAGAGTGTATGACGGGCATCTGGGCGATCGCCACCAGCCCGGTAATTTCGGCATTGATTGCCGCCGCGCTCTATATTGCAACCTATCTGT
>CAKZNY010000334.1 GCA_937132145.1 uncultured Paracoccaceae bacterium
CGTGACAGGTCCATCTTCTGGCGCGCGAACTAGGCTCAGGATTTCGAGAAGGCATTCAGATATTGCTTAGCAGCAATGCAAATCGTACAGTAGCCCTAAGGCAAACGGGCAAGAGGTTGACACGTTACCGGCGGGAGGCAGAGGCGCAGCGCCGACGGGCCTTAAAAAACTGGATAAGGATATGCGGGCGACAGGAATAGAAAACCCCGAAACGAACCCAATTACACTCTAAAGTTGTAATGTCAACCTCGCCATCACATAACAATTGATCTGAAGCACTTAAATAAAACCGCCGCCTGTCCGCCCCCTTCAAATGGCCGATAACGCTGGAGCTCCAGCCAAACACAGCAAATTTCCCCTTACAGAAAACGCCGCATTTGCGAACGCAGACTTAGTATTTCGTATCGCCGCGCCAAGACGGTACAAATTCGCACGGAAACCCCACCTCGAATGTTTAGACAAAAATCCAGTTCTGCGTTGCGCGTTCAACTGATTTAGGCGAAAAGAGATTGTATTAATCGCACCTAATATCGGCATTACCGAAAGTCTGCATGGTGATTGAAGAAACAAAGCTAACCAGCGTTTTGCAAATCACCCCTGCCCGTTTCGGCGATAGCCGCGGTTTTTTTTGCGAGACGTGGAATGCGCGGTTGCTTGGTGAAGCTGGCATCCACATTGATTTTGTGCAGGACAACCAGTCGCTGTCCCGCACCATTGGAACCATCCGTGGGCTGCATTTTCAATCACCCCCACATGCCCAAGACAAGTTGGTGCGTTGCGGGCGGGGGCGTCTTCTGGATGTGGCGGTGGATATCCGCAACGGCTCGCCGACATACGGCGATTGGGTCGCGGTGGAGCTGTCTGCCGACAATGGCAAGCAATTGTTGATCCCCAAGGGGTTCCTGCACGGGTTTGTCACCTTGGAGCCGGACACCGAAATCCTTTACAAATGCTCCGATTATTACGCGCCGGAATGTGACGGGGCTATTCGATTTGATGATCCCGACATTGGCATCGACTGGGGTATTTCGCCGGATCAGGCCGTTTTGTCGGAAAAAGACGCCGCCGCGCCGTTGTTAAAAGATTTCAACAGCCCGTTTACCTACGAGGCGACACCATGAAGTTGCTGATCACAGGTGGTGCCGGATTCATCGGTTCTGCCGTTGTGCGCCAAGCCGTTAGCGCGGGGCACCACGTTGTTAACCTTGATGCGTTAACCTATGCCGCCTGCCTTGATAACGTCACGAGCGTCGCCAACAGCCCGCTTTACACGTTCGAGCACGCCGATATTCGCGACGCTGACGCCCTGCAACAAATTTTCACCAAACATAAGCCCGACGCGGTGATGCATTTGGCGGCTGAGTCCCACGTGGACCGCTCCATTGACGGCCCTGCGGCGTTTATCGAGACGAATATCAACGGCACCTATAATATGCTTGAGGCGGCGCGCACCTTCTGGAATGCCGAAGGAAAGCCGGAGGATTTTCGCTTCCATCACATCTCTACGGACGAGGTTTACGGGACGCTCGGCGCCACCGGAATGTTCACGGAAACCACCCCCTACGCCCCGACATCTCCTTATTCCGCTTCAAAAGCCGCGTCAGACCATCTGGTGCGCGCTTGGTATGAAACTTACGGCCTGCCCGTTGTGATCACAAATTGTTCGAACAACTACGGGCCATACCATTTCCCCGAAAAACTGGTCCCTGTGGTTATTCTGCGGGCCTTGGCGGGGGAGCCGATCCCGATTTATGGCAATGGCCAAAACATCCGCGACTGGCTTTATGTTGAGGATCACGCTGATGCATTGCTGACGGTCCTGTCCAACGGCGCGGTCGGGCGCACGTATAATATCGGCGGCGAGAACGAGGTGACGAACCTTGATCTCGTCCATATGATTTGCAAAATTCTCGATGCCAAGCGCCCAAACGCAACCCCTTATGCCAAGCAAATAACCTTCGTTGCCGATCGCCCCGGCCATGATTTGCGCTATGCGATTGACCCGACCCGTATCCGCGAGGAACTGGGCTGGCGACCATCCGTCACGCTGGAACAAGGGTTGGAGCTGACCGTGCAATGGTACCTTGATAACGAGGATTGGTGGCGCGCGTTGCAGGCTCGTGACGGTGTCGGGGATCGTCTGGGTGTGGCCAAATGAGGGTGCTCGTGTTCGGTAAAACCGGGCAGGTTGCGATGGAATTGCAGCGGCATGCCGACGTGATTGCGCTGGATCGCAGTCAGGCGAATTTGTCAGACCCCAAGGCTTGCGCCAAGATTATTGAACAAACCGATGCGGATGTGATCATTAACGCCGCAGCTTATACCGCCGTGGACGGTGCTGAAACAGACGAGGCGACCGCGAAGATTATCAACGCGGATGCACCCGCCGCAATGGCCCGTGCAGCGGCAGCGCGAGGGTTGCCGTTTCTGCATATCTCGACCGATTACGTGTTTGATGGCAGTGGCACGCAGGCGCGAAAGGTTACGGACACGACGGCTCCGATTAACGCTTACGGGCGCACGAAACTGCTGGGCGAGCAGGGCGTGGTGGCGGCTGGTGGGCGGTATGCCATTCTGCGGACCTCGTGGGTATTTTCGGCGCATGGTGCGAATTTTGTGAAAACAATGCTGCGGCTTGGTAAGGAGCGCGATGCGTTAAACATCGTTAACGACCAGATCGGCGGACCGACAGCGGCGGCGGATATTGCCGCGACACTGTTAAAAATGGCGACGGCCTTGCACGACGGAAAAGCGCAAAGCGGGATTTACCAGTATACTGGCGCGCCGGATATTAGCTGGGAGGGTTTTGCTATGGCGATCTTCGCGCACGCCGGGGTAAACGTAGCGGTTACCGGCATCCCGTCATCGGCCTATCCAACGCCAGCGGCAAGGCCCCTGAACTCGCGACTGGATTGTAGTTGCACGGAAAATATGTTCGATATCCCTCGACCGGATTGGCGGGTAAGCTTGGCAGATGTGTTGCAGGAATTAAGGAAAACCAGATGACGAATCGTAAAGGTATTATCCTCGCCGGAGGGTCGGGGACACGGCTTTACCCCGTCACCATGGGCATTTCCAAGCAGCTTTTGCCGATTTATGACAAGCCGATGATCTACTATCCGCTGTCGGTTTTGATGCTGACGGGCATTCGCGAAGTTGCAGTA
>CAKZNY010000335.1 GCA_937132145.1 uncultured Paracoccaceae bacterium
CATGAAGATATGGCAAGGACCGGAGCAAAGGAGGAACAGTAGTTTGAGGCGGCAAGAGGGAAGGGGGGCGATGTAATGCGATCCAGACGGACGACGGTTGGCTTTATTGCTTCACAACGAGCCGTGTCAGGGCTCCACGCAACCCCGCAAAACGCTTGGAAATGGAGACGACAAACAAGCACATGCTTGGAACCAGAACCCAGACGCTCAACAAAGTAGCAGGCAGACTCTGACGCTATTTCCTGGGGTAGTGGGCATGACGACGACGGGCTGTGGTCCGATCTGGAGGCGGCATCTGGGGGCGGGCGGCGACCAAGCGCCAGCCAGCCATACTACGCAGCGAGCGAAGCGCGCGACTGGATGGTGGAGGGGCCGTCGATGGAACGGCAGCGGAGGTGTAGAATTGGCCCGGGCCTCCGTGGCGTCGCGCGTTGCCTGGGCTGGGTGCGGGTTGCGAGGAACAGCGGGGGGACCGTCCCGTCGAGTGGTGGCGGTAGAGACCATCGGCCTCACCCACCGCTGGCGCGTGGAATGAATGGTGGGGTTTGGGAGAGGCACGAGCCCCTTGGCTGGGGCCCTTTGCCGAGGCAAATCTAACCTAACCCTTGTGGCCTGGCGCCCCAAGGCCACCAAGGCCTCAGGCACGGACGGCCAAGAGCCGACCTTGAGACGATCCGTGCACCGTCACGGACTTTCGGACTGCGTTTTTCCGTCCCCGAGCCGGTGACATGCGACGCAATCCGGGGTTCAGTCTGGGGCACGCACGCACTGATCGCCTTTCCCCATGGTGCCCACGCACATGCCACATGCCGGGGCCGTGGCATCGGGCGGCCATCTGGGTTCGGGTATCTCGAGTCTCACCCGCAGCGGTGGCAGGCGTTGGTCGTCTCCGAACTCCGGACTCCGGGGCTGCCGGCCTGGGCCTGCAGCGGTTGACGCTTGGACTCCATGTCCCACCCAGAAAGTCGGCTTCGTCATCGCCTGAGACATGTACAGACCGTCTCAGAACACGTTCATGGCACATTGTGGACCAGATAGTGATTCAGGAAGTTTCCATTTATTGCAGGGACATCTTGTGTTCCCCGAAAAAAGTATTCAGTCAAAGGGGTCAGGTACGAAGGTAACATCAGCGATGGCCGCAGCCAACGGCAGCAATCCAAGTGTCCGTCTCGACTACCAACCGGCACTTGCATGCAACGGGAGCCCCTCAGGCCGAAGCGCTGGCCATGCGGTTGGCGCCACGGCTCTCGCGCGCAAGGAGCGCCTCGGTAAAGCCCTGTTTCGTGCTGCCCGTCGCCTTCATCTCCTGCGCCGCCTGCTCGATGCCAAGCTGCTTGTCCGTCCAGAGAGGCTGCTCGACGTTACCTGGCTCCCCGACGCCGATGAAGCCGCCGTCGGCAGCCCACTGCGAGGTACGCTTGATGCCCAGCCGTGTCCAAATCTCGTCCACAGCGGCCACCAGCTGGTCGCGATATTCCTTGGTGTGTCCCGGGGTTGGCGTAATGCGAAGGCGTTCTTGGCCGACGGGCACCGTGGGGTAGTTGATTGACTGCACGTAGATCTGGTAGTCCTGCAGCAACATGTCCGAGGCAGCCTTGGCAAGCTCCGCGTTACCGACCAGGATGGGGATAATGTGGGACGGGTTAGGGATGACCGGGATGTCACGCGCGTTCATCTCTTCCTTGACGGCCCGCGTATGGAGCTGTTGCAGGCGACGATCCCCATCGTATTCCATCTGATACTCAATTGAGGCCTTCGCACCAGCCATGGTGGCCGGCGGCAGGGAAGTCGTGAAGATGAAACCGGGGGCCAGAGACCGAATCATATCCACCAACTTCGAGCTGCCCGCAATGTAGCCGCCAACGCAGCCGTACGCCTTGCCTAGCGTGCCCGTGATAATGTCGATGCGATCCATGATGGAACCCGAGGGCCGGCCTTGGCGATGCGCCTCCCAGTCCAGGTGCTCGGCGACGCCAGCGCCGTGTGGGCCATAAATGCCGACGGCATCCTGCTGACCATCCCCGAACGGTCCGGCGAAGAAACGCGGCCTTTTCCCGTCTACCGTTTTGACGGGACCGAGTGGGCACAAACCACCTCGATCCCGCGAAACGGCGCGTTTTTGGTAACAGGTGCAGATTTCGGCCCTGATGGGCGGCTCTATGTGTTGGAGCGCGCCTTCGGGATACCTGCGGGTTTTTCCGCCCGCATCCGCCGCTTTACCTTCGTTAACGATACCCTAACGGACGAGGAAACTCTGTCGCTACCCCGCACAGGCCGCCGTGATAACATGGAGGGGATATCCGTCTGGACCGACGAAAGCGGCCAAACCCGCCTGACGCTGGTGTCCGACAACAACTTTAATCCTTTGTTAAGAACCGTCATCGCCGAGTATCTGGTTAACGATTAGGTTTCCCAGTTCAGCAATATCTCCCACGCCTCATCAGCGGTTTCGACAAAGCGAAACAACTTGAGGTCATCGGCCCCGATGGTGCCTGCTTCGGCCAGCGCATCCCAGTTAATGACCTTGCGCCAGAATTCTTCGCCAAAAAGCACGATCGGCATGGGTTCCATGCGGCCTGTCTGGATCAGGGTTAACACCTCGAACAGCTCGTCCATGGTGCCAAAACCACCGGGGAAAACGGCGATGGCTTTTGCACGCAGCAGGAAGTGCATTTTACGGATGGCAAAATAGTGGAAGTTGAAACACAGCTCCGGTGTTGCGTACTGGTTGGGCGATTGCTCGTGCGGAAGAACAATGTTCAAGCTGATGGACTCGCCACCAACATCGGCAGCACCGCGATTGCCTGCCTCCATCACGCCCGGCCCGCCCCCCGTGCAAACGACATATTTTTTATCCCCGTTCGACATGCAGGCCTTGGTGCAAAGGCTGGCAAACTTTCGAGCCTCGGTGTAATATTTCGACAAATCAGCCAGCGTTTCTGTGCGGGCAGACGCCTTGTTCACAGGATCAGGAATCCGCGCGCCCCCGAACAGTACAACCGTGCTTTCAATACCCTTTTCCGCCAGCGCCATCTCGGTCTTCAGCAATTCCAGTTGCAGGCGCATGGGGCGCAGCTCGTCTCGGCACAAGAAATCCGGATCGGCGAAGGCCAACCGATATGTCGGGGCACGGGTTTGCGGGGTATCCGCCACCTCGGTCGAGGTTTGCATATCCTTGCGGGCATCTGGGAAGCGGGTTTGTTTACGGTTCATGGTATCCTCACGGTCATTTGTGCCATATTGCACATGCTTGGTTTCCGAATTATAGGCAACAGCAGAACAAGACCAGTCACAAATCGGGGATCACCATGTCGAACGCACAATTAGAAATCGCTATCGAGGCCGCATGGGATGCGCGCGACACCATCAGCCCCGCCACAAAAGGCGAGGTTCGCGAGGCGATCGAGGACACATTGACCGCGCTGGACAGCGGTAAACTGCGCGTAGCCGAGCCTCGCGAAAATGGTGAATGGCACGTTAACCAGTGGGCCAAGAAAGCCGTTCTACTGTCGTTCCGCCTGAACGATATGGCGATGATCGAGGGCAGCAATGGCAACGCCAGCTGGTGGGACAAGGTGCCAAACAAATGGGCTGGCTGGGGCGAAAACGAGTGGAAGGCTGCTGGCTTTCGCGCCGTTCCCGGATCAATCGTGCGCCGTTCAGCCTATATCGCGCCCGGTGTGGTGCTGATGCCGTCGTTCGTTAACATCGGCGCATATGTCGGCGAAGGTTCGATGGTTGACGGCTGGGCCACGGTTGGTTCCTGCGCCCAGATTGGCAAACATGTGCATCTTTCGGGCGGTGTTGGCATTGGTGGCGTTCTGGAACCCATGCAGGCTGGCCCGACGATTATCGAGGACAATTGCTTCATCGGTGCCCGCTCCGAAGTGGTGGAGGGGTGCATCGTGCGCGAAGGCTCCGTTCTTGGCATGGGCGTGTTCATCGGCAAATCCACCAAGATCGTTGACCGCGAAACCGGTGAGATTATGTATGGCGAGGTGCCGCCGTATTCGGTTGTTGTCGCTGGCTCCATGCCATCCAAAAACGGCGTTAACCTTTATGCAGCGATCATCGTGAAACGCGTGGACGAGCGCACCCGCTCCAAAACCTCAATCAATGACTTGCTCCGTGACTGATGCGCCCAAGAAAAAACGCCCCCAGCAGGTGTATACCCTGCTGGTCGAGGTAGGCCGCGCCCCAAACGATGGTTTGCCGAAAGGTAGCACTGGCGCGGCGCTGATGTGTTACGCATCTGGCGTTGACGAGGCAGAGGCCGTGCGGGAAACCGTGGCGATCCTGAAGCAGGCCGACATGGCCCCGCTGGACGTGTCGGGTTACGGCACGTTGCAAGAACGCCGCGCCGAGGGGCACGATATTTCGGACGAAGAAAAAGCGTTGATGCAGCAGGCTTTGGACGAAAATTCGGTCATCGTCGCGCAGATGACACCGTTCTTCGATAAGGGGTAATGGAGGGGCAGCGTAATTTAGTATAATTTTCGTTAAGGTCCGCTTAGAGTCCTTCTTTGACAAAAGAACATCCTTCGGCGTACAGCCACCAAACCGCTAACCTTAAAACATCGCAAATATTCGCGCTGGACCGCCTGTTCCCCCGCGATAGTTGGTTGCTCCGATCACAAGAGTAGCTCCCGATGGCGGTACACGGTCTAAGTTGGCGATATTCTCAATGCCGAAACGGCCCGCTGGTAGCCAAGAGTAGTGTGTGTCGAAA
>CAKZNY010000336.1 GCA_937132145.1 uncultured Paracoccaceae bacterium
TTTTTGGCAATGGCAATAATAGGGGTCGCCTTCTAACAGATATCGCTCGGGGACACCGTGATAGGACACAACCAGATGATCCGGTTTGGTGTCCAGCTTGGCATACGCCTCGCGGACCGAGGAAGCCAAAGCCTCGACATATGCGGGGTTATCGAAGTACGCGGGGACCGTCCGGATGGAGGGCTGCCATTTCATTTTCATCAACGTGCGGAACGCATGATCATTCGCGGTCGCGGTCGTCGGCGCGGCGTATTGCGGGTAAAGCGGGAAGAACACGATCTTTTCGCAGCCTTGGTCTTTCAGATTACGAATAGCGGCATCCGTTGACGGGTTGCCGTAGCGCATGCAGAAATCGACCACGATATTGTCGCCGTATTTCGCCGTTAACGCCGCATTAACCTTTTTGGTCTGGGCGCGGGTTATGGTTAACAGGGGGCTTTCGTCCAGCTCGTTATTCCAGATACTGCGATACGCCACACCGGATTTCGAGGGGCGCAGCGTCAGAACAATCATTTGCAAAATCGGTTGCCATTTCCATGACGGGGCATCGATCACACGTTTATCAGACAAAAATTCGTTTAAATACCGGCGCATAGACCAATAGTCCGTTGCATCCGGCGTGCCCAGATTTACCAGAAGCACCCCGACTTTGGCGCGCGCAATCGGGCGGTGATCATCTGGGGCGTGGGCAAGGCGGTTAACTAAATCAGACATCTGTGTCCTCGGGTTGTGGGCGTTTTGCGGGTATATACCCTTCAAACGTGATGTTGTCAGCAAGGCGGCGTGCTTTTATTTCTTGTTTAGCACTTGTTATGGTCCAACACAGTATCGGCACGCCGCGTTCTCTTAGCGCCGTTACGGGTGCTGAGTCCAGAAACCGGTGGTCGTGGGAAATGAAACTGGCCCCTACGCGGTCGAAATCGGGGATGCTCACCAGCTCCCCGGCACGCCTGCGGGGTAGCATCGGCCAAGATCCTACGCTGAAATTACCAGTGGTCAAGCCGCGCGGAATGTCTGGTGCTATCTTCAACATTTCGGCCATGGAGTGTGGGTTGAATGACATACAAACCGCATCACCCCTGTAATTTGCCAACAATTCCGCCACGCGGTTTTCTAATCGGCCTACATTCGGGCCGAGGGTGCCACCTTGACCTTTCAACTCGATCAACAGGGGCACTTTGCCGTTAACCAATTGTAAAAGCTCCGGCAGATCAAGGATCGCCTCGTTGCCCACCTTAAGTTTCACTTCACGTAGTTCTGCCGTGGTACGCATCGCGATCAGGCCGGATTCGGGCGTCAGACGGTCCAACGCGTAGTCGTGAAACACCATCGCCTCGCCATCCGAGGACATTTGCAAATCCAGCTCGATCCCGTAGCCGTGCCTTACCGCCGCCTCGATCGAGGCGCGCGAGTGTTCCTGCACCCCGTTTGCCACATCGTGCATTCCACGATGTGCGATCGGTTCACCTAGAAAACTTGGTGGCAGGCTAGGCAATCAGGAAGATTCCTTCAACTTCGACAGCAACACCAAAGGGCAAAGACGAGGTGCCTACCGCCGCGCGAGCATGGCGCCCTTGATCACCGAACACCTCGACCATCAGATCAGACGTGCCATTAATCACTTTCGGGTGGTCGGTAAAATCCGGCGTGGCGTTTACAAAACCGTTCAACTTGACCACCCGCACTAACCGGTCGAGGTCGCCGCCACATGCTGCGCGGACCTGTGTGATCAGATTGATGCCGCAAAGACGGGCAGCGGCATATGCATCATCAAGCGAAAACCCGTCGCCGAGCTTGCCTTTTACCATCCCGCTTGCATCCATCGATATCTGGCCAGATATGTAAACCAGATCACCGACCTGCACGAAGGGCACATAGTTGGCGGCAGGTGTTGAGGGGTTTGGCAGTTCGATGCCAAGTTCGACAAGGCGGGTTTCGAATTTTCCAGACATGGGGATGCTCCGTTCACAAATTGATTTCAAAGGAACGCTACAGGGTATTTGCAAACAAAGAAATCCGAAAATTCATCGGCACCCTTAAGATTTATAATCACAAAAAACCCCGCCACAGATGGGCGGGGTAAGGTGCTATGTCCCTACGGACATCAGGCGGTAATACTTTGTATTAGTCGCGCATCTCGGCGCGAATTTGTTGGCGTAGAACGTCGATGGGCACTTGTTTCCCCTCGCGCTTGAAGCTCCAATAAGTCCAGCCGTTACAGCTCGGCGCGCCTTCCAGCGCAGCGCCGACCTGGTGGATGGAGCCACGAGTGTCATGTGCAACCAGCGTGCCGTCCGCACGGATTTTGGCGCGGTGACGCCCGTTCAGAGAGCGCAACTCCTCACCCGGGGTCAGCATGCCACGTTCAACCAATTGGCCAAAAGGCACACGCGGCTCAGAGCGTTTGGAACGCGTAACCTCAAGCGAAGAACGATCATAGCGGCGGGTATTATCAATACGTTTCTGCGCAACTTTGCGGTAGTCAGCCTCGCGTTCGATCCCGATGAAATGACGGCCCAATTTCTTGGCAACAGCGCCGGTGGTGCCAGTTCCAAAGAACGGGTCGAGGATAACATCGCCCGGACTAGTTGTGCCGACCAGAATACGGTGCAACAGCGATTCAGGTTTTTGCGTCGGATGGGCCTTCTGGCCCGCCTCGTTTTTCAGACGCTCGTTGCCGTTGCAAATCGGCAAAACCCAGTCGCTGCGCATTTGAATGCCCTCGTTAAGCTCCTTCAAAGCCTCGTAATGGAACGTGTATTTGGAGGTGTCGGATTTACCGGCCCAAATCATTGTTTCATGGGCGTTGGTCAGGCGTTTGCCACGGAAATTCGGCATAGGATTGGATTTGCGCCAGATAACGTCGTTCAAAATCCAGAAACCAGCGTCTTGCAGGGCCGTGCCAACGCGGAAAATATTGTGGTACGAACCGATAACCCAGATCGCCCCGTTGGGTTTCAAAATACGGCGGGCGGCCTTTAACCACGCGCGAGAAAACTCGTCGTAAGCCGCAAAACTGGCGAATTGGTCCCAGTCGTTATCGCAAGCATTAACCTTGGAATTGTCGGGCCGGTGCAACTGTCCCTTAAGTTGGAGGTTATAGGGTGGATCTGCAAAAATCAGGTCAACGGAGCCTTCTGGAAGGCTGTTCATAACCTCGACGCAGTCGCCTGCAAGGATTTGGTCTAGCGGAAGCGCATTACGCGCCTCTGACTCGTGTGTTGTATTCATTTGTCTGCCTCGGACGTATTTTTATATATTTTATTGTTACGCCCAAGATGATTCAAAAGTGATTCGCCGTCAATTTCTTTTTGAATCAAGTACTTAATTAATTCTCTTGATACAACATCTTGTGTATCGGTTTGAAGCTGACTCTATGGTGAGGGGTCACCCCAAGGCGGTTCAGCCCCTCTTGATGGGCTTTTACCCCATATCCGGCGTTCCGCTCCCAGCCATAGCCCGGAAACTGTTGCGCTAATGTCACCATTATGCGGTCACGCGTGACTTTCGCGATAATCGAGGCGGCGGCAATGGAAACCGAACGCCCGTCACCCTTCACAATCGCTCGCGCAGGGCAAATCAGGTGCGGCGGGATTTTGTTGCCATCAATCAGGGCGTAGGCGGGTTGGTTCGGCAACGCCTCTACCGCGCGGCGCATGGCCAGAAACGTTGCTTGCAAGATGTTAATTTCGTCGATTTCCTGAACCGAGGCGATGCCAACCCCGACCTGCGCGACCTCGTTAATCACATCGAACAACGCCTCCCGACGTTTTGCTGTAAGTTTTTTGGAGTCGTTAAGCCCTTCGGGGATATGCGCGGGATTCAGGATCACGGCGCTGGCAACCACTGGCCCGGCCCACGGACCACGGCCAGCTTCGTCAACGCCGCAGACGGGGGATTTGTTGCAAGATACCTCAAAATTGAAATCGGGTGAGGTCATGATTGATCAACCAAGCCCCGACCCAGCTCCGGCAGAACAAAAAGAAGTGTAATCAGGTTTTTCATAATCGGATTCGACCTATCGGTAAAAGATGCCTGTGTCTGAATTTCGACGCTAGTTATGCCGTGAATTTGCGTCAAGGCAAGACGCCCAACGCAGTGCCAAATATGTCCGGATTTTCTTATCCAAACTTCATTGATTGATTGAAGCTTACTGTGTATCACACACACAAATTTGGAGAATATCTGTGGAACAAAGTGCTATCGGTAAATTTGTAGGTAAACACCGCATAAACCTTCTGAGATTATCTTTCGTAATTGCCGTTCCCTTGTTGTTAATCTCCAAATCAGTCTGGGGCACAGAAGGGTGGCTTACAGAAGTTGTCGACATGCTTGGATTATTCCTGATTATCACAGCTGTCTTAGGACGGTTTTGGTCAATTATTTATATTGGCGGTCGCAAAAGCGAACTGGTGTTTCAGGATGGACCCTATTCGATAGCCCGCCACCCTTTGTACCTGTTTTCAACAATTGGAACCGTTGGTTTTGGCCTGATGATGGGCAGTATTGTCCTTACAGTTCTGCTGGCTGGCGTTACATTTCTGATACTTAACGCCACGGCTGAAAAAGAAGAACATTTTTTGCGCACAACGTACGGCAATGATTATGATGAATACGCCGCCAGAGTTCCGCGTATAATCCCAAACTTTTCCTTATTCAAAACGGAAAAAACCTCCACTTTCTCGGTTTCAGAGTTACGTAACAATATGTTTGACGCG
>CAKZNY010000337.1 GCA_937132145.1 uncultured Paracoccaceae bacterium
TAAGATCCGATCCTGAGTCTCGACCTTTACCTGCAAGGCTGGTCACAAAGCTGTCTAAATGTGAAACTTCATAATGAGTATCGTCAATTATTATTTGTGTGTGTCGCTGTCTCAAGATTTATTGCCAATATATTGGTTATTTTATGCTCCAGTACAACACTAAGTAATCTTCTTACACTATGACAGAGTAATATTCACGGCTGCTTCAAGTTATATATTAAAAAACGCCCCGAGGTTTCCCTCGAGGCGTTTCAAATTTCGTAGGGTGTGCGGTCTCCCGCGCACCTTAAGCTGATGCTTAACCTTTTTCCTCAATGATCACGACCATGTGCGAGATCTTGCGGACCATGCCGCGGATGGAAGGGGTGTCTTCCAGTTCGCGGGTTTTGTGCATCTTGTTGAGACCCAGACCAATCAGCGTAGCGCGCTGGTCGGCGGGGCGACGGATTGGCGAGCCAATCTGTTTTACAACGATAGTTTTAGCCATTGTTCAGTCCCTTCACGCTTCTGCTGCTTCGGTGGTTTCTTCAACCACAGGAGCCGCATCAGTTTTAGGTAGGATGTCCGAAACCTTCTTGCCACGACGTTGTGCAACGTTACGAGGGCTGGACTCTTTCTTGAGCGCATCCATCGTAGCACGGATCATGTTGTAAGGGTTCGACGAGCCGAGTGACTTGGACACGATGTCCTGAATGCCGACCATCTCGAACACGGCACGCATTGGGCCACCGGCGATGATGCCAGTACCCGCAGGGGCTGTGCGCATGACGACTTTACCAGCACCGTGACGACCATTCATGTCGTGGTGCAAGGTGCGGCCGTCACGAAGCGGAACGCGGATCATCTGGCGTTTGGCTTGCTCAGTGGCTTTCCGAATTGCTTCGGGAACCTCTTTAGCTTTACCTTTACCAAAGCCAACGCGGCCTTTCTGGTCGCCAACAACTACCAAAGCTGCAAAGCCGAAGCGTTTACCACCTTTAACAGTTTTTGACACCCGGTTGATCGCAACTAGACGATCAGCGAATTCCGGTGTTTCATCGCGATCGCGACGTTTACCCCGGCGATTATCTTCTCTTGCCATAGTCGCTCTCCTAGAACTTCAGGCCGCCCGAACGGGCCGCCTCTGCGAGCGCTTTGATTTTCCCGTGGAACAGGAAACCGCCGCGATCAAAATACACATCTTCCACACCGGCTTTTTTAGCACGTTCGGCGATAACCGCACCCACTTTAGTCGCTGCTTCAATGTTGTTTTTGCCCACAAAGCCCAAGGCTTTCTCGAGGGTCGATGCTGATGCGAGGGTGATACCCTTCGCGTCATCAATGACCTGAACCGAGATGTTCTTGCCTGAACGGTGAACGCTAAGACGCGGACGGCCATTAGCCGTTTTGCGTAGTTTGCTCCGGGTGCGCATACGACGCTTTTGGAACAATTCTCTTTTAGAAATTGCCATATCGTGCGCTCCTTATTTCTTCTTGCCAGCTTTTTGACGGACAAACTCGCCAACGTAGCGGATACCCTTGCCCTTATAAGGCTCCGGTTTACGCCACGCGCGAATTTCCGCTGCAACCTGACCAACTTCCTGTTGATCAATGCCTTCGACGACAATCTGTGTCGGTTTCGGGCAGGTTACAGTCACCCCTTTGGGGATGTCAAAAAGAACGTCATGTGAATAACCAAGCAACAGTTTCAAGGTGTTACCCTGAAGTGCTGCACGATAACCAACACCGCGAATTTCAAGCTCTTTCTTGAAACCGGATGTTACGCCTGTCACCAAATTGGCGATCTGCGTGCGGGACATCCCCCACTGTTGGCGCGCCCGTTTGGACGTGCCACGAGGGGTGATTTTCACAACATTATCTTCCACGGTGATGGTTACATCATCCGCAGCACGAAACGAGCGAGTGCCTTTTGGCCCCTTCACTTCGATGGTCTGGCCCGAGACGGACGCCGAAACGCCGTCAGGAAGCTCGACCGGTTTTTTACCAATACGAGACATAGCCTACCCCTAGAAGATTGTGCACAAGATTTCGCCACCGACATTGTCGGCACGAGCTTGTGCATCGGACATAACACCCTTGGGCGTGGAGACGATCGCAATTCCAAGGCCCTGACGGACTGTGGGGATGTCTTTCACACCAACGTAAACGCGGCGACCAGGGGTCGAAACACGTTTAAGTTCACGGATCACCGGTTCGTCATCGTAGTATTTCAACTCGATAATGATTTGCGGTTTGCCGTCGGAGTCTTTTCCAGATTCATAGCCACGAATGTAGCCTTCGGATTTAAGCACGTCCAGAACCCATGCACGCAGCTTGGAAGCCGGTGTATGTGTCGAGGATAAGCCACGCAATTGTGCGTTACGAATACGTGTCAGCATATCGCCGAGAGGATCGTTCAAGTTCATTTTATACCCTCCTTACCAGCTAGATTTAACCATGCCGGGGATCTGACCAATGGAGGCCAAATCGCGCAGCGCGATACGGGACATTTTGAACTTACGGTAATAAGCTCTCGGACGACCAGTTACCTGACAGCGATTGCGCAGGCGTGTGGCTGACGAATTGCGCGGCAGCTTGGCCAGGGCCAAGGTAGCTTTGAAACGCTCTTCAACAGCGAGGTCTTTGTTATTCGCGATCTCTTTCAAAGCTGCGCGTTTGCTGGCGTATTTAGCCACCAGCTTCTGCCGCTTCAATTCGCGTTGGATCATGCAAACTTTTGCCATTTTCTCTTTCCTCCCGCGCTTAGCTTGAGAAAGGCATGTTGAATTGCTTCAACAGCGCTTTCGCTTCCGCATCGGTATTCGCGGTGGTGCAAATTACGATATCCATTCCCCAGAACTGATCGACCTTGTCGAAATCAATTTCAGGAAACACGATATGCTCTTTCAGGCCCATGGCGTAGTTGCCATTACCGTCAAAGCTCTTGGGCGATATTCCACGGAAATCGCGGATACGCGGCATTGCTACAGTCACCAGACGATCCATAAAATCGTACATGCGGTTACCGCGCAACGTCACTTTGACACCCAGCGGCATATCTTCACGAACCTTGAAACCCGCGATGGATTTCTTGGCCTTGGTGATGACAGGCATCTGGCCGGCAATTGCCATTAGATCAGCGTGGGCAGAGCGGATTTTCTTGCTGTCAGCGACAGCTTCGCCAATACCCATGTTCAATACGATCTTCTCCAGCTTGGGGATCATCATATCGTTCTTGTAGCCGAATTCTTCTTTTAGCGCAGCACGCATCTTGTCTTTGTACTGGGCTTTAAGGCGAGGCGTATAATCAGCCATTGATCACTTCCCCCGATTTTTTCGCAAAACGCACTTTCTTGTCGCCTTCCATACGGAAACCAACGCGAGTCGGGCCGCCCTCTTTAGGGTCGACCAATGCGAGATTGGACAGCTGGATTGCAGCAGGTGTTGGCACGCGGCCACCCTGAACAGTCTGGCTTTGTTTGGTGTGACGGACCATCATGTTGATGCCCTCCACGATTGCTTTGCCGGCGGAGGGGTTGATCGAAGCGATCGTTCCCTCGCGACCCTTGTCCTTACCTGTAAGAACAACGATCTTGTCGCCTTTACGGAGTTTCGCAGCCATTACAGCACCTCCGGCGCAAGTGAAATGATTTTCATGAAGTTCTTGGAACGAAGCTCCCGACAAACTGGCCCGAAGATACGAGTGCCGATTGGCTCTCCGGCGTTGTTCAGCATTACAGCTGCGTTCGTGTCGAAGCGGATGGCTGTGCCGTCCGGACGACGAACTTCTTTGCGTGTGCGTACTACCACTGCCTTGTGAATGTCACCTTTTTTCACGCGACCGCGTGGAATGGCTTCTTTCACAGAAACAACAATAATATCACCAACGCTGGCATATCTCCGTTTGGAGCCGCCTAGAACCTTGATGCACTGAACACGGCGAGCGCCGCTGTTGTCAGCAACATCCAGATTAGTCTGCATCTGGATCATAATATTACTCCCGACCTGTAGGGACCAAATGCAGTAAATGGCCCCACGGTTTCGATTAAACTGTTGGTGAACCTAAGCGGTTATCACTTCCCAGCGTTTAGTCTTCGACCTTGGCGCACATTCCCGAATTTGGACTTTGTCACCAACATTGAAAGCATTGTTTTCATCGTGCGCCCGGTATTTCTTGGACTTACGAATCGTTTTCTTCAGAACAGGGTGCGTAAAGCGGCGTTCAACGGAAACTGTAATAGTCTGTTCGTTGGCGTTGCTTGTAACGACACCGGTTAGAATTCTTTTTGGCATCTCTTACACCCTTATTCAGCTGCTGCGGCAGCAGCTTTTTCAGTTAGGATCGTACGTACACGAGCAGCATCCCGACGGGCGCCTTTCATGCGGGACGTACCCTCTTGTTGACCAGTAGCCTGCTGAAAACGCAGGTTAAAGCTCTCTTTTTTCAGATTATCCAGCTCGGCACGAAGCTCGTCTGGTGTTTTCTCACGTAGTTCTTTGGCGTTCATAACGCGTCTTTTCCTTTCAACATCACCGGTAGGCCCATAGGGGTTACCCTGATTCCAGTGGAGTCAGTCATCGAAGTGGCTTCTATAGGGGGGTTGAGGGGGTGTGGCAAGGGGGAAGTTTGAGTGGAGTTGCAATCTCGAAAATAACGTTCTACTTGACGCTTGCCAGGCTAACCACTAGATACCTGCAGAGTAAGTAAACGTTATTTTAAC
>CAKZNY010000338.1 GCA_937132145.1 uncultured Paracoccaceae bacterium
TGATGGGTGAGGTGATCGATGCGCGAAAATTACGGAAATGCAAGGCCGCCCGCGCGGGATCGTTAAGTTTGCGTAAAGCGAGGTACCCCGCCAGCCATTCCAGATCGGAATAACCGGTTTGGTCAGGTGTCAGGAAATGCTGGCTGGCCATATAATAGGCATCCCGATAGTCGCCATTACGCATGACACGGCGTGCATTCGTGCGGCGTCGGGAGGACCAGAATTCAGGGCGACCAAGGCTTTCGGCGGAACCGGATCTTTGCACAAGCATTTCGCGGGCGCTGTCGCCCAAATCATTATTGAGGCGCCAGCGGAAACGGTCATATGCAAGGCCGGCGTCGCGTTGAGCGGCCATAGGCAAGGCCGAAATCATGGCGTTCACACCCTTTTTATCGCGCTGCAAGGCAATGCGAACTTCGGCCAACGCGCGTTTCGAGGCAGGCACAATTGACAGCATCCGTCCGGCCTCGGTGATTTTGCGCTTCCACAGCAGCAAATCCAGACGGTATGCGTTATGCGCCTTTAACGTGCCCGAAAATGCCGACCACATTGCGTTTTGTTCGTCTTCGCTTAAGGAAAACTCGCGCCATGCATAAACCACCTCAGCACCGGCTTCTGCGGGTTTGCCCATGGCCTGATAAGCCTGCGCCAGACGCAAAGCCCCCCAACCGGTTTGCGGGTTTTGGGTGGCGAAATAGTTAACCACCCGTTGCGGGTTTAATCGCTCAGGGATCGCTTCTTCGGACACCTTTTGCAACAACGGCAAGCCGGGCCAGTCGGCGTTGGAATTCAAGAATGCCTCATATTCATCGAAGCGACCTTCACCGGCGCGCAGGCGTTTCCATTCAATGATCTCGACAGCGATAGGGTCTTGGTTTCGCGCGGCAATGACCGTTGCTTTGTCCCAATCACCAGCCTCGGCCGCGGATAAAGCTGTCGCCAAGGAAGCCCCGTTTTGCGAGGGAGTTTGCCCCACAACCGCACTAAAGCTGCCGACAAAAACTGCCAGCGCCACGGGTAAACCGGTGCATAAATTGGAAAACTTCATAGTGCCTCAAGATATTTTTTCTGTTTTTATCCGTATAACACTATTTTCGCCTATATGTCTTGTATCGCTTGCTTGCGGTGGCATCAATTCGCCGTTAGTGCTGAGCATAGACAGACCAAATCCTCGGAGGCCACCATGTTTAAAGGTTCCATGCCAGCGCTTATCACCCCGTTCAAAAACGGCAAGGTGAACGAGGATGCGCTGAAGGCGCTTGTCGAGTGGCATATCGCCGAGGGCAGCCATGGTTTGGTGCCGGTAGGTACAACGGGCGAATCGCCGACACTGACGCATGTTGAGCATGAACGCGTGATCGAAGTGGTCGTGCAAACCGTCGCTGGCCGTTTACCGGTGATCGCGGGCGCGGGTTCCAACAACACGGTCGAAGCGATCCGTTTTGTGCGGTTTGCGCAAAAAGTCGGCGCAGATGGCGCGCTGGTGGTTACGCCCTACTACAACAAACCCACGCAACGCGGTTTGATTGCGCACTTCACGGCTGTGCATGATGCCAGCGATATTCCGATCATCATCTACAACATTCCCGGTCGTTCAGTCGTTGATATGACACCCGAAACGATGGGCGAGCTGGCCAAGTTGCCGCGCATTGTCGGTGTTAAGGACGCAACCGGCGATATCGTGCGGGTTTCGGATCACCGGATTACATGCGGCAACGATTTTATTCAGCTTTCGGGCGAAGATGCATCTGCGTTGGGGTATAACGCGCAAGGTGGCCATGGCTGTATTTCGGTGACAGCCAATGTTGCACCGAAACTTTGCGCTGAATTCCAAGAGGCGACGCTGGCAGGCGACTACACCAAAGCGCTGGCGTTACAAGACAAACTGATGCCGCTGCACACCGCAATTTTTGTTGAGCCGGGGGTTGCCGGGGCCAAATATGGCCTGTCTCTTTTGGGTAAGTCTTCGGAAGAGGTGCGCTTGCCACTGACCGGATTGCTGCCTGAAACCAAAACCCAGATCGAGGCTGCTATGCGTCATGCAGGGCTGATTAATTAACGATGGCACCGCGCAAGAAGGCTGACCCCAATAACAAGACCGTCGCCGAAAACCGGAAGGCGCGGTATAATTATGCGGTCGAGGACACGCTTGAATGCGGGTTGATGCTTGTAGGTTCCGAGGTGAAATCCATGCGCGAGGGCGGTGTTAACATTGCCGAAAGCTATGCCAATATCGAGGACGGAGAGCTGTGGTTGATCAACTCCCACATCCCGAAATACGACAAAGCCAAAACCTTTCAGCACGAAGAACGGCGCAGGCGCAAATTGCTGGTGTCCAAGCGCGAACTGTCGAAACTGTGGGCCGAAGTTGGCCGCCAAGGCATGACGCTGGTGCCGCTGAAGATATATTTCAACGACAAGGGCCGCGCGAAACTGTTACTGGGCATCGCCAAGGGTA
>CAKZNY010000339.1 GCA_937132145.1 uncultured Paracoccaceae bacterium
CGGGATCAACGTGTCTATCAAACAGCATTGGGCGGAATCCCCCCTCGGAATGCATAAATGTATACCGTTCCGTTGCCACCATAAACAGTCGCGCGTCTTTGGGTTTCAGGCCTAGATTGGCGCACATCGGGGTGGCGGAATAGTCGTATTCGCTAATCGCGAACTCGCGCCAATCCGCGGGTTTTTCGCCGCGCAGAAACGGCATCAGGGAGCGGCCCTCAAGGATGTTTTCCGGCACTTGCCCGCCCATAACCTCGACAAACGTGGGGGCAAGGTCAATCGCCTCGACCAACGCCTCAACCGTTGTGCCGCGCGTTGCATCTGCTGCGGGGTCATAAATAATTAACGGAACCTTAACCGATGGTTCGTGGAATAAATCCTTCTCGCCCAGCCAGTGATCCCCCATATAATCGCCGTGATCCGAGGTCAGGACAATCATCGTGTCCTCCATCCGGCCAGAGGTCTCAAGATAATCCAGCAGCCGCCCCAACTGGTCATCGCATTGCTTTATCAGCCCCATATAGGCGGGGATGACGGTCTCGCGAACCTCGTCGCGCGAAAACGCTTGCCCGGCGGCGTTGTTCTGGAACTGCGCGTAAACGGGATGCGGGTCTTCCAACTCGGATGGATGACGGTTCACGGGCTGTATCTGGTTGTGACCATACATGTTGTGATAGGGTGCCGGCACGATATAGGGCCAATGTGGCTTGATAAAAGAGGCATGACACAGCCAAGGCGGGCCGTCTTTGTGTTCCTCGAGAAAATCAATGACCCGCGAGGTTAGATACGGCGTTTCACTGTCTTCCTCGGCGATATTGGCGGGTTTCGCGGCATGGCGCATAAACCAGCCCGAAGCCAATTGCCCGTCCTCATCCGCCGAATTCGCATAATCATGCCACGGATTGTCCCCCTCATACCCTTTCGAGTTTAAGTATTCATTGTAAGGTGATCTTTTTTCGTCATAAAATCCGTCAGGCCCCTCAGTCCATAACCCGTCGTCGCGCTCGAAAATGTCAAACCCGCACTCTGATACGCGCGCACCAATCACGCTGTCGGTGCTGATGCCAAGGCGCGCCATCCCCTCGGCGTCCGCTTTCATGTGGGTTTACCGATCAGCCAGCTATTCACGCCGAGTTTGCGCAGGTGATCGCCCAAGGTCTGTTCGCCCACTTTCAGCGGAAAGTTGTTCCACGCCGCCCCGTGACTGGAAACATACCGCCCCGTGTAAAACGACATGCGCGAGGCACCGCACACTGGCGATTGCACATAAGTATTGGCGAACCGCACCCCCATCGCGGCCAGCCGATCCATGTTTGGCGTATGAAGGGTCTTGTGACCCGCGCAGCTTAGATAGTCATGCCGAAGCTGGTCATACATGATGAACAGGATATTTTTAGTCTTGCGCGTCAAGGTGTTACCGGATCAACAGGGGTGTTTTTCAATGCCAACATCTGTTCGATCCGGACACCCATAGGCATAACCCCGACAGGCAACGAGATCACGAGCAATCCGGTTACCGTTGAGAAGTCGGGGCGTTCCACCATTAGGCTGGCATCGCCGTTTCGACCAATTTAGCCCAGTAGGAACAGCCAATCGGGATCAGATCATCGTTAAAATCATAATCAGGATGGTGCAGCGTGGCCGTGTCCCCGTTGCCGACAAAAACAAACGCGCCGGGGCGGGATTCGAGCATGTAGGAGAAATCCTCGCCGCCCATAACCGGATTGGTATCGTCGTTAACCATCGCATCGCCCGAGATTTCGCGGGCAATAGATGCCGCAAAAGCGGTTTGTTCCGCGTGGTTTTTGGTGACGGGATACCCGCGCTCGTATTCGATTTTGACAGATGCACCGTAAGCGGCGGCCGTGTTTTCAACGATGCGGGTAACGGCTGCCTCGGCCATGTCGCGGGTTTCGGGGGTTAATGTGCGAACTGTGCCGCGAATTTCGACACGTTGCGGGATGACGTTATACGCTTTGCTTTCCGTCTCGAAGCTGGTGACAGAGACAACAACGCTTTCCAGCGGGTCCGTGTTACGCGCAACGATTGATTGCAATGCAACGACAATGTGGCTGGCCACCAGCGTTGTATCAATGCACGCACTCGGGTTAGCAGCGTGGCCACCAAGCCCCTCGACATGCAATGTGAACTGGTCCGTTGCGGCCATCAGCGGGCCAACACGGGTCGCGAATTCACCGACCTTCAGGCCCGGATAATTGTGCATACCGTAAACTTCCTGCACGTTGAAGCGGTCCATCATACCGTCATCGACCATTTCCTTGCCGCCACCACCGCCTTCTTCAGCCGGTTGGAAAATCAGCACCACTGTACCGTCAAAATTGCGGGTTTCGGCGAGGTAAGTCGCGGCCCCCAGAAGCATCGCTGTGTGTCCGTCATGCCCACAAGCATGCATCTTACCATCGGTCTTGGACGAATGCTCCACCCCCGAAGTTTCGTGGA
>CAKZNY010000340.1 GCA_937132145.1 uncultured Paracoccaceae bacterium
AATTTAGCATTACTATAGCTTTTCATTGTACACCCCTTTATTATCCCTACGGAAAGTTTACCCGAACCTGGTTTTGGCGGTATTTTGTCCGAGTATTGTAGCATATACTGCCAATATGGGAATGTATATGATGGTATATATTCAAATAACTAAGGTTTAGGGATTTTAAATTTTAGTGATGGAGCGCAATATTATGCGATTGTTGAATTCAAAACGAAACTTTACCAGCGGCAGAAAAACCCAAAGTTGTATAAGTCAGATGTTAAGACTTGGGTGACCAATGATGGATAAGTTACGTAGTTTCGCGAGATGGGAAGTTGTCGTCGCGATTTGCTACTTTTTGGTTCTCTTGTTTGAAATAAAAGTGGTTTTTCCCTTCGAAAAATTACTGCTCGCGCCGTTTCCATATATGGCGAGTCTGATCTTTCTACCACACGCCGTCCGGGTTCTCGGTACCGTAATTGTTGGTCCAAAAATTTTCTTCGTGCTGTTCCCGACAATACTTGTTTCTGGATATTTCCTTTTCGATAGCTATGCGGGGGAAACATCCTACCTGTTGATAATAGATGCCGCTATCGGGGCGGGGTGTTCGCCATTGGCGTATATAATTGTAAAATGGGCCAATAAAAACAAGGTGGAATTCGCGCTCACATTACTTAACTGGCGAACCGTCTTTTTAATTGGCGCAATAGCTTCTGTATTGAATTCTGTGATGCGGGTAATGTTATTGAGCAACTTAAACCAATTACAGAATACTTTAGAGGCAATTGCAAAAGTGATCATCGGTGACATGGTCGGCCTCGCGATCGGGATGGTTATACTGGTGTTTCTATTCCGCCTTGTACGACGCAGGCCGATATAAAAGTTGGTCGCGCAGGCTACATCAGGATTGCTTCCTATCGCTTACAGTAATTTTAACTGCAACGCTTCGAGGTCACACGTGTCAGAATAGGCGATACCCAACCGGATGCGCTTTCGAATTGTGATGCCGATTTTGGGGAGAGCGCGGGCGGCGTATTCCCAGAATTTTGGGACACTCACGGGCGCATCGGTGTAAAACTTGCCGTCATAATAATAGATAAGATTGCCGTCAAAATTGGCATTTTCAAACACAAAACTGTTGTCCAAATCCCTTATTACCGGCAAAGGCGTCACAATCAGAGTGCAGTCGCCTTTGTAAAATGTTCCCGAGGGGAGGAAGGGGTCTTCACGCGTCGGGGTGACGCTAAATCCTAGCGGTGCAAGATGTGCGGCGATGTCGTTGACGAGGGTTTGTCGCGCCTGAAGCTCGTCCTCGTCAGTGTTACCGCCCCCAAAGTATGACAGCTTTAGCGGAAGGGAAATCAGCAAGAGAATTATCAGGATTACACTAAACTTGGTCATTGGGCCTTCTAATTCCAATATAGCTTATCCCGACAATGACAGCCAAAGTTATAAAGTTCGCAACATCCGACCCAGCCCCCTCGTGCAGGATATCGTAAAAATCGAAGTCGGTGACGATCATCGCCATGCGGATTACGTTGATTACAACAATAGGTATCAGGATCACCGCTAGCCAGATGAATTTATAGGCGCCATATTTACGGTCATAAAACAGTATGAAAAATGTCCACGACAGGATGCCGATTGAGAGGTTTGACAAAGACGAGCACCCGCGGGATATTTTGATATACCAGTCTGTCTCCGCGTTGATTACGACATTTCCAACCCTCTCTCCGCTTGAAATCAGAGCAACGAGGAAGGCGTCTGCGGACAAGATGAATTCGTTGAAAAACAGCATCAACAGGTTGCCCCACAGCATGGGAACAGTCGCAGCACCCAACAGGATCGCGGCTTTGCGAAGGTTTTTAGATGTGTCCGCCCGAACGTACAAATACACCGCGATACCACTCTGCGCCAGAACCGGCACATATTTATGGGGCACCAAAATCAACATAATGGCCACTGTGAATACCGCGATGTCGCGTCGGTCAATCTGGGTGTGATCCGTTGTTTCCAGCATTAAGGAAACCACATACAGCATCGCGATCCAGATCAGCGCGCTGATACCAAACGTCGAAGAAACAGCCAACCACAGACCGTCACGCGAAATCGACTGGCCTGCTGCGGCAAAAACGTAATTCAGAAAGGCCACAGAAACCAGCGCCCCGAAAATCGTATTTCGCGAGATTATTTGCGTTGATAGCCAGGTCTGCCCAAGTGCTACGCTATTACGCCGCATCGGAATTCGTTTTTCGGCGGCGGCGGTATGCAATCATGCCAACGATTAAAAATGGTAAACCAACGCCGGCAATTGGCCCGGGAACCCCGTGTTTATTTGACGGGCATCCTGCGGCCGGCTTTCCGATATCATTACCACGACCGATACCAGCACCACAGTTTCCCGCAGACGCAGGGACGCTGACCGTTAGGAATATCACGAATACGAGCGCTATAATCGCTGAAAATTTTGCAACC
>CAKZNY010000341.1 GCA_937132145.1 uncultured Paracoccaceae bacterium
CGATCTTGATTCATCCAACGCCGGATTCGTCGGTGCAATGGTCGGGGCAGCGACAGGCCCGTTCGGACTACTCGCGCTATGGGTCAAGACCCCGTACACTTCAAAACTGCTAATGGCCGGTCCGCCAATTGCAGCCCTTGTTCTTCTCGGTATCGCATTCGCGTTCGCCGACCCGACCAACCTTTGCGTCTCGAACGGAAAGTTCGTGATTTCGCAGATTTCAAATGGCATCATTCTCGGCATTCTGTACGGATTTATGGCGCTGGGCCTTACCTTGATCTTCTCGATCCTCGGTGTCGTCAGCTTTGCACACGGTGAATTCTACATGATCGGCGGCATGGCAACATACTTCGTTACCACCGTCTGGTTCCCCGGCATCAACCCGATGTTCGGCATTGCGTTCGCCTGTATATTAACCTTTGCCATCGGGGCCGCGTTCGAGCGAATGTTCCTGACGCCAATGTATGACGGTCGAATCGAGCGCCCCGTTGAATACGGCATCCTTGTCACCTTCGGCTTGGCCTTCACGCTTCAATATCTAGTACAGGCGTTGGTCGGAGCGAACCCGGTCAAAGCGGCACGTTTCTATGACTTCCCGCGTATCCGCCTGCCTTCCGAGGCTGATCCATGGTTAATCAAAACCAGTCGCGGAAATATGGAGCTGTTTGAGACAATCTCCATCTCGAACCCGCGCTTTACGGCAGCCGTCGCGTGTATCGCGGTTTTATGTGCGTTGCTGTATTTCCTTCACAAAACATGGACAGGCAAAGCGCTTCGTGCGGTTAGTCTCGATCGTGAGGCGGCGGCTATTACGGGCATCAACCCTGATCGCATGAATATGCTGGCCTTCGCCCTTGGCGGTATGATCGCGGCGCTGGCCGGATCGTTGCTGGTGCAAGCGTTCTCGTGGTTGCCACAAGTTGGCGCGATCCCCGCGATGCGCTCATTCGTGATTGTGGTGCTTGGCGGCCTCGGGTCTTTGCCCGGCGCATTCCTTGGCGGAATTATCGTAGGACTGGTAGAGGCCGCAGGAACCGGATGTGTTCCCGACGCCCAGAAAGCCGCGTCCTACATCCCCGCCTACGGCATGATTGTTCTAATCCTAACATTGCTACTACGACCAACCGGGCTGTTCGGCCGCAGGTTCTCGGGTGGCTCACACGGTAAATTCTGATGACCAAAAAAAATGTACCACAAGTAGCCGGACTTCTGTTGATTGCCTTCTTTATGGCCTTCCCTTTTGTCTATACGGCTTACGATTACCCCTACATCATGCATCTGCTGATCACGGGTTTCTTCTATGCTATCCTAGCGTCGAGCTGGTCAATGTTGGCCGGATATGCCGGACAATTCTCGTTCGGGCACATGGGGTTTACCGGAATCGGCGCGTATACGGCGGCCTTGTTTAGCCATTATTTCTATCTCTCGCCCGAGGCCACAAACATTTGCACCGAGTTTGCAATTGGCAGCCAGTATCTGATTATTGTCAATCCTATCGGAATTACGTCGTCAACACTGGCGCAAGATTGTTTACGACAAGCCCTCGATATCTGGGACGGGTCGGTGCAGATAACGCCTATGCCGGTCTGGCTGGGAATTGCGCTCGGTACGTTTATGGGCGGTGTTTTCGGCTTGCTGGTCGGTTTTCTGGTATTGCCACTTCGGGCTGCGTATCTGGCGCTGTTCACCCTTGGCTTCGTGGAAATCCTGCGCGCAACTATTAGCGCCGAGATTGCGATAACACGTGGACAGGCGGGCATCGAGTTGCCTTACCTGTTTGACAGTGGCATCACGATTTTCGGAACTTACTACGATAAAACCGCCAAGCTACCCCCGTATTTTGTGATGTTTTTCCTTTTGCTGACCTGCCTTGGCCTGCTGTACTGGCTGGCTAAATCCAAGTTCGGCCTGTTTGTGCGCGCACTGCGCGAAGATCAGGACGCGGCGGCAGCACTCGGGGTTAACACGACAAAATACAAGGTCATGGTCTTCGTTATCACCTCGATGATGGCGGCAGCGGCGGGCGCAGTGTTTGCGCATTACGTTCGTATTATCACGCCCAACAACCTGATGATCCTGCAGATGAGCCTCGTGGTGGCGATGGCCGTTATTGGCGGCGTTGAAAACATCTTTGCGGCTGCAATCGGCGCAATTCTCATCGAGTTCACGTTGGAAATGTTACGCAACAGTTTCGAGATCGGCCCCATTGAGGTCGACATGACAACATGGCGACTGGTGGTCTTCGGGGTGATCCTGATGCTGACGCTCAGGTTCTCGCGAAACGGGATAATATCGCCGATAATAGAATATTTCACCCGTGGCCACGTTGCCAAGGAAACTGTCGCCAAGCGCGTGGCAGGCTCCGAGACGAAGGATGCCGCAAATGATTAATCTCAAAGTTACGGACTTACATAAAAGTTTCGGAGGCCAAAAGGTTCTTAAAGGGGTTACGTTTGAAATTAACGGTCCCGAGTTAATCGGTCTTATCGGCCCGAACGGTGCTGGCAAAACGACGTTAACCAACATCCTCGACGGCGCAATCAAGCCAAACAACGGGACGGTGTATCTTGATGGCACCCGTATCGACCAGTTGCAACCCTATCAGGTTGCCCGCCAAGGGTTGGGCCGGACGTTTCAGGTCACACGCTCTTTTCGCCGGATGACGGTTATGGAAAACCTGATGGTTCCGGCGCTGGCGATTGATCGGGGGCAAAGCCGTGCTGAAATCAACGACAAGGCCCGGGATGTTCTGGAGTTTTTGACGATTGACCACCTAACGAACGAGTACGCGCAATCGCTTTCCGGCGGGCAGCAAAAGCTGCTGGAACTGGCTCGTTTGCTGATGCTCGACCCCAGCGTGATTATTCTGGACGAGCCATTCGCAGGTGTGCATCCGAAACTTATGGACATCATATTCGCGTACATAAGGCGGGTGAATGAATCGGGGACGGCCATTATTCTGATCAGCCATCAAATGGACTCGATCTTTGCGCTGTGCAACCGACTGCTGGTGCTGGATTACGGCGATTTGATCGCGGACGGCCCGCCTGAAACGGTTAAAAATGACCCTGCGGTAATCAAAGCCTATCTTGGTTCCGATGACGACGACGATGAAGACAGCGAGGCAACCTCATGACCGAGAATACGCAAGAGCAAGTTACGCTCGAAACAATAAACCTCGATGTTGGATATTATAAAGACCTGAACATCATTCAGGGCCTTAATATGAAGGCGCGGACAGGTAAAATCACCACGATTCTGGGTGCGAACGGCGTTGGGAAATCGACCGCGCTCAAAGCGATGTTCGGGTTTCTCGAACCAAACGGCGGGGAAATTTTACTGAACGGCGAGAGCATTCTGGGCATCCCTACCCACAAGAAAATCCTTAAAGGATTGGCGTATATCCCGCAGCAACCCGGTGTGTTCAAAGATATGACCGTCGAGGAAAACCTGGAGTTGGGAGCGTGGACTTTTAGGCGGGACAAGAAGCAGGTTCGCGAAAAACTCGCGGCCAACTATGAGCGGTTTCCGATCCTCAGGGACAAGCGCAAACAAATCACCGGCGAGCTGTCGGGCGGTCAACAGCGCATGGTCGAGATCGGGCGCACATTGATGGCCGACCCCAAGATGTTACTGATCGACGAACCAACGGCCGGCCTGTCAAAAATGCTCGCCGTCGAGGTTTACCAGATGCTGACAGACCTTCGCGACAAAGAAAAGTTGACGATTTTGCTGGTTGATCAGGAAATCCGGCAAGCCCTGAAAATCGCGGATTACGTCTATGTGCTCGAACTGGGCCGGAATAAATTCGAGGGGCCCGCTTCGGACTTTACCGATCTTGAAAAAGCATTCTGGGTTTAACACTATAAGCCAGATGAACCTCTCCGGCATCTGGCCTTTTAAGGTGACACATTGTGCCCAAGTATTCGGGCACAACGTCATCTTGATATACTTTGCTCGGCGGCATTTAACCGCCGGGCATTTTTTTGTGGCAAGCGGCCTTGTGGTCTATAAATCTGGTATGTAGTTCCAGAATCAAATGTCCCTCCGCGATTTACTGAAAAGGATAGTCTGAATGACTGATATGATCGATTTGCAAAAACCTTATCTGCTTTTTCTTGGTGATGCAGAAAATGTTCTCGACGCGAAAACCGCAAGCGGGATTGCTTATTGGCGCGCGAAGCATTGTCTTGCACAGCTTCGACTGACGCGTAAAACCGTTGACCTCGGACTTCCTGATATGACGGTTAAAAGTGCGGCGAAAGCTGGCGCAAGAACTTTCATTATCGGCATGGCGCCAGTTGGCGGGGCGTTGCCCGAC
>CAKZNY010000342.1 GCA_937132145.1 uncultured Paracoccaceae bacterium
TTGGTAAATAACGACGTGTATGACCGTGTGACCGCAATCGTGAACGAGAGTCATTTTTATGATCCCGTGCATGGCCGCATATTCGAAATCGCCGCACGCCGCATCCAGAAGAATGCGCTGGCATCGCCTGTAACGTTGAAAGCGTTTATGGAGGATGACGAAGGCCTTAAAGAGCTTGGCGGTCCGGCCTATCTGGTGCGCCTTGCGGGGGCATCAATCTCGCTGTTTGCAGCCAAGGATTACGCGCAGGTTATCTATGATCTGGCGATCCGGCGTGATCTGATGGAGATTGGCGACCAGATTTCAGCCATCGCTGCCTCGGTTGATGTGGAAAGCGAGCCGAAGGACCAAATCGTTGATGCGGAACAGATGCTTTATAAGCTGGCGGAATCCGGCAATGTAGACAGTGGCTTTCAAAGTTTTCTGCGCACACTGACCTCGGCTGTGGACGTGGCCAATGCTGCGTATTTACGGGAAGGCGGGATGTCCGGCATTTCCACCGGCCTGATTGATCTGGACAAGAAACTGGGCGGCTTGCACCCCTCGGATTTGTTGATTTTGGCGGGGCGGCCATCGATGGGTAAAACCTCGCTTGCGACCAACATCGCGTTCAATATCGCCAAAGCGTACAAGAAGGGCATCAAGCCGGACGGCTCCGAAGGGGCGATAGAGGGCGGCGTTGTCGGGTTCTATTCGCTAGAGATGTCCTCCGAACAACTGGCCACGCGTATTTTGTCGGAGGCCGCCGAAATACCGTCAGAACAAATCCGTCGCGGCGACATGACCGAAGACGAATTTCGACGGTTCATAGAGGCCGCCAAGGACTTGGAAACCTGCCCGTTGTTTATCGACGACACGCCCGCCCTGCCGATTTCATCGCTTGCCGCCCGTGCACGACGCCTTAAACGGCAGCACGGTCTGGACGTGTTGATCGTGGACTATCTGCAATTGGTGCGCCCTGCGACCGCCAAAGACAGCCGCGTGAACGAGGTGTCCGAAATCACGCAAGGCCTAAAAGCCATCGCGAAAGAGCTGAACATTCCGGTCATCGCCCTTTCCCAGCTATCGCGTCAGGTCGAAAACCGCGACGACAAACGCCCGATGCTGTCAGACTTGCGCGAATCCGGCTCGATCGAGCAGGACGCCGATGTGGTGATGTTCGTGTTCCGCGAGGAATATTACCACGAAAGGATAAAGCCGCCTGAGGGCGATCCCAAATTCTTTGAATGGCAAGAAGAAATGGGCCGCTTACATGGCAAAGCCGAGGTTATCATCGGCAAGCAACGCCACGGACCAATCGGCACGGTGGATCTGTCATTCGAGGGTCAATTCACACGCTTCGGCAACCTCGTGAAATCCTACCAGCAAGGCGGCGGGGACTTCGGGTAATGCCCGCGGCTTTGCTAACAGTTAACCTCGGCGCGATTGTCGCTAACTGGCGGGCGCTGGACGCGTTGAGTGCCAAAACGGTGGAAACAGGTGCGGTTATCAAGGCGGACGCTTACGGTTTGGGCGTGGCTCCTGTCGGGCGGGCTTTGCAAAAGGCTGGCGCGAAGACGTTTTTCGTAGCACTTGCCGCCGAGGGTGCAACCTTACGCCAAGCGATTGGCCCTGCGGCGCGAATTTTTGTTTTCTCGGGGTATATGCGCGGCGACGAGGCCGCGTACCGCGACTTCAACCTGACCCCTTTGCTGAACAACGCGGATCAAGTTACACGGTTTCTGGCGGACCGACAGGGTGCGGCTTGCGGCTTGCAACTGGATACCGGAATGAACCGGCTGGGGATGGAGGCAGCCGAGCTGGCCTCTATCATCGCGCAAATACCCGCCCTTAACCCCGTATTAATCATGAGCCATCTGGCCTGTGCGGATGAACCCGAACATCCGCAAAACGCAGCACAGTTGACCGCCTTTAAGGACCTGACGGCAACATTACCGGACATCCCTCGCAGCCTATCGGCAACGGGCGGGATTTTGCTGAGGGCGGATTATCATATGAACCTCACGCGCCCAGGCATCGGCCTTTATGGCGGCGACCCGTTCATCGGGGCACAGCCTGTGGTTACGTTGTCCTTGCCAGTTATCCAGACCAGACCGGTGAGTGTCGGGGAAAGTGTGGGGTATGGTGCAACGTGGATAGCGACGCGCCCTTCGGTTATTGCAACAGTTGCAGGGGGTTATGCCGATGGCTTAATCCGCGCGATGGGACCAAACGCCAGCCTTTATGCGCGCGATGTGGCTTGCCCGATCGTCGGGCGCGTCTCGATGGACCTGATCACGGTGGATGTAACGGATTTAGCGCGCGTTCAAGCCGCGCTGGACATTCTGAACGCCACGCAAACCGTAGATAGTCTGGCGCAGGCGGCGGGCACTATCGGGTATGAAATCCTGACCAGCCTTGGCAATAGATACGAGCGCGTCTACAAAGACTAGCATGATTGTACTGAACCTTTTCCAAGGCTTCCTTGCCTCCATCGGGCGCTCCACACTGGAGTTACTGGCCTCCATCGGGCGGCTGACAATATTCATGGGTGCCACCCTTTCGCATATCGTTCGAGGGCCGTTTTATTTCCGCGAACTAGGGCAACAACTGCTGCGGATCGGGTATTTCTCGTTGCCGGTGGTTGGTTTAACAACGCTGTTTACCGGCGGCGCATTAGCATTGCAGATATACGCTGGCGGGGCGCGATTTAATGCGGAAAGCGTGGTGCCTGCAATCGTTGCCATCGGGATAGTACGCGAACTTGGGCCAGTTTTGGCGGGCTTGATGGTTGCGGGGCGCGTGGCGTCCTCCATCGCCGCCGAGCTGGGCACGATGCGGGTGACCGAACAAATCGACGCGCTGACGACCCTTTCGACTAATCCGATGAAATATCTGGTGGTACCAAGAGTGGTTGCCGCAACGCTGGTTATGCCGCTGCTGGTGGTGGTGGGCAATATCATCGGGGTCATGGGCGGCTATCTGGTGGGCGTGACGCGGTTGGGGTTCAACTCGGCCACCTACATCCAGAACACGGTGGATTTTTTGGTGATCGGCGATGTGACATCCGGACTGATCAAGGCCACAGTTTTCGGATTTATTCTGGGCCTGATGGGCTGTTACAGCGGATACTTCTCGGGTCGCGGCGCACAAGGCGTGGGCCAGGCAACGACAAACGCGGTGGTTTCAGCCTCGATCCTGATCCTGTCGGTTAATTACCTGTTAACAGAATTGTTGTTTCCCGCATGAGTAGTATTCCCAAAATATCCCTTAGCGGCGTGACCAAATCCTTCGGCGACAAACATGTGTTGGCGGGCATTGACCTCGATATTATGGCTGGCGAAAGCATGGTGATTATCGGCGGCTCCGGCACTGGCAAATCGGTGCTGTTGAAATGCATTCTGGGGTTGATGAAGCCGGATGCAGGGGAAATCCTGATTGACGGAAAATCGGCAGGCTCGGGCAATCGTGATGCATTTTTGGCGCGCTTCGGGATGCTGTTTCAAGGCGGCGCGCTGTTTGACAGCCTGCCAGTCTGGCACAACATCGCGTTTCGCCTGCGTCAAGGAAGCGGCCGCCTGTCAAAGACAGACGCCCGCGATCTCGCCATCCTGAAACTGCGCCGCGTGGGGCTGGACCCCGAGGTGGCGGACATGTTCCCTGCCGAGCTGTCAGGCGGCATGCAAAAACGTGTCGGACTGGCGCGGGCCATCGCAGCCGAGCCCGAGATCATATTCTTTGACGAGCCAACCACCGGCCTCGACCCGATCATGTCCGGCGTTATCAACGAACTGATCCGCGAGATTGTGGTGGAGATCGGGGCGACAGCCATGACCATCACCCACGATATGAGCAGTGTCCGCGCGATTGCCGACAAGGTCGCTATGATCCACGACGGGCGTGTGCAGTGGACGGGGGCGGTTGGCGATATTGATGACAATGGCGACCCGTATCTGGACCAGTTTATAAACGCGCGCGCCGAAGGGCCGATTGTCGTTGCAACCCAATTGCGGTCCCGCGCCGACGCCCGCATGCAACCACACGGGATCAGCGCTGCCATCTACTATCTCGAGCATAGTCGGGCCTCGCCAGGCTGCTCTCTTCTCCGCCCGTGGGGTCCAGATGCAGGAAGTCGTCTTGTCCGCAATGCCGTACAGCCCTTTCCCATCGCTTATGCACATTCTCCGCTCCCCGCATAGCCGGTGTAAGTGAGTGCGCTCGACCGCTGGACTCCGCACCTACAGGGACGGGCACCACCATCACAACCACCCTCCCCTCTTCCTCCTCCGCAGGTCCCCGTCCTTTTGTCTTTCCCGATGCGGCACCTCACCAGAAG
>CAKZNY010000343.1 GCA_937132145.1 uncultured Paracoccaceae bacterium
CGTCACCAACATTCGATTTAATGTTGCATTTAATCAGATCACGTCGCGGCGTGGCCTTTGCAATGGAGGTGGCAAGTGCTTTCATCTATGACGAAGCCCACACGCCAACTGATGCGCAGATGCTGGTGTCGCTTGGCCATCTCAATACGCTCGAGCCACGGGTCGCCAATGCAATCAGGATCATGGAATCTCGGCTCGATGAGCCGGTTTCCATTAGCACGATTGCCACGAAAATGGAGATGTCGGTTCGCATGCTGGAGAACCTGTTTATCAAGGCCCTGAAAATTTCGCCAGGCAAGTATTACCGGGATCTCCGATTGCAGGTTGCTCGCAGGTTGATTGTCGACACCAGGCTATCGGTGCAAGAAATTGCCATTAGAACAGGTTTCAACTCGTTATCGGCATTTTCCCGTTCCTACAAAAACAGTTTTGGTATCAGTCCCACCAAGTTTAGAAACTTGTAAAATATTGTCAAAATTTGTGCGTAAAATGTAAAGCACTCCGGAGAATTTCGAGTTAGCGTCAAGGAAATGAGCCCTGAGATGCCGGAGTAAAAAATGCCCCTTGAAATGAACCGAAATGTATTCATCACCTGTGCCGTTACCGGTTCGGGTGGCACGCAAGATAAATCTCCGCATGTGCCGCGCTCACCCAAACAGATTGCCGAAAGTGCTATCGAGGCCGCCAAAGCCGGTGCCGCCGTGGTGCATTGCCATGTGCGCGATCCCGAAACAGGCGCACCCTCGCGCGACGTGTCGCTTTATCGCGAATTGACAGAACGGATCAGGGATTCCGAAGTTGATGTCGTTTTAAACCTGACCGCTGGCATGGGCGGCGATATGATTTTTGGTGACGTTGAAAACCCGCTACCGGTGAACGAAGCCGCCACCGATATGATCGGTGCGACCGAACGCATGGCGCATATTGCCGAATGCCTGCCCGAAATTTGCACACTGGATTGTGGCACGATGAACTTCGCCGAGGCGGATTACGTTATGACCAATACTCCGGGTATGTTGCGGGCAATGGGGCAAATGATGACTGACCTAGGCGTAAAGCCTGAAATCGAGGCCTTTGATACCGGACACCTGTGGTTTGCCAAACAACTGGTGAAGGAGGGGGTGCTCGACAGTCCTGCCTTGGTGCAGCTTTGCATGGGCGTGCCTTGGGGTGCCCCCGATGATTTGAACACGTTCATGGCGATGGTTAACAACGTTCCGTCAGACTGGAGCTGGTCGGCGTTTGCGCTGGGTCGAAACGAAATGCCCTTTGTGGCGGCTTCGGTACTGGCTGGCGGGAATGTTCGTGTCGGGTTGGAGGACAACCTGTTTCTTGAACGTGGTGTGCTGGCGACAAATGCGCAACTGGTTGAAAAGGCCGTTACTATTATCGAAAATCTGGGCGCACGGATCATTGGACCGGACGATGTGCGCCAACAACTCGGTTTGACCAAGCGGGGGCCGCGTTGATGTCGGGCGCAGGTAAAACCGCCACGATGATAGGGGGCGGTGTTATCGGTGGTGGCTGGGCGGCGCGGTTCTTGCTGAACGGCTGGAATGTTAACATCTCCGACCCTGATCCAGAGGCCGAACGTAAAGTCGCGGAGGTTTTAGAAAACGCGAGACGCTCCTTGCCCGGACTTTCGGATGTATCAATGCCCCGCGAGGGTAAGCTGACGTTCTGTAAGTCGATTGCCGAAGCTGTATCCGGCGCGGACTGGATACAAGAAAGCGTACCCGAACGACTCGACATAAAACATAAAGTGCTGGCGGAGGTGCAGGCGC
>CAKZNY010000344.1 GCA_937132145.1 uncultured Paracoccaceae bacterium
AGCAGAGAAGTTCGCAGAGTGTGTTGCATCGATCAGTTGAACCCACCAGACATTTCGGTTATTCAATCCACAGACTGAATAACCGATTTTGTTTCAGCAAAGCCGAAACTCCTTACATTCTGGATAATTAAAGACCCTGTAATTAGAAATCCGAGCGTGTCATCCAGACTTCAGTGCATCAACAAACAGGCGTGTGACCGGTAAGTCCATAGTCGTTTCAGATGCCACGATTTTGATGGGCCATATTAGTCTGCCTTTAAGCGGGCGCAGTGTTAGGGCTGTGCCCGCGAACAAACCGCCTGTTAGAGGGTCTATCACGGCCCGTCCAATACCGCTGATCACATATTCCGCCAGAGCGGTTTGGGTTCGCGCTTCAGCTCGGACGCTGAATGGGATACGGGATTTGGCCAGTTCCAGTTCAAGTGCTCTGCGAAACGGACTGTCCGGAGGGAGCATCACCAGGTCTTTTTCCGCGAGCTGGGAAAGCGATACCTCTGTCTCCGCTGCAAGCGGATCATCGGACGATAGCGCTGCAACGGGCCTGATTTCACGGATTAACGTGCTGACAAACCCTGTATCGCGAGGGCTTGTGCAGATCACCGCGCAATCGGCATTGCCTGATCGCAACATTGCCAAGCACTTTCGCTCTCCCATGACGTCGATATCTATTCGCAGCTTCGAATGACGCGCCATCAGATTGGCCGCGGCTTTTGCGACCAGAGTGTCGGCGACGGCGGGTAGAGCGACCACATGCAACACGCCCGCTGTTCCGCTGGCGATCATGGTGGCTGCTTCTACAATCCGGTCAATCCCGTAGTAATGGCTGCTGATTGCGGTGCTAAAACTGTGCGCGGCGGCGGTCGGCTCGAACCTGCGCCCCGAGCGGTCAAACAGCTTAATCCCCATTTCGGCTTCAAGCTCGGCAACGACACGGCTGATCGCGGGTTGCGAAATATGCAGGGCGTCCGCAGCCTTACGTGTGGATTTGTGGCGATAGGCCATCTGGAAAAGTTCGATTTGGCGAGCTGTTATACGCATAGTTATTGATAACCTATATGTATCGTAAAATACAATAAGATGATTTTTATATTATATAAAAAGGCGGTATGTTTGCGGCAGGAATCTTCTGTAAGGATATCAAATTGTCTACCGACATCATCTTTTTGCTTGTTGCTATCGTTGCCGGAGCCACACTCCAGGTAGGCGTTGGGGTGGGTTTCAGTATTGTTGTGGCGCCGGTGATGATGATGTTGATGGGCACAGCAACCGCCGTGCCGGTTCTGTTGATGCTGAACACGCTGGTTTCCGCCATGGCCGTTGACGCGAAGGTCTGGTCGGCTGGGCGCACCCTGATTGGAAACG
>CAKZNY010000345.1 GCA_937132145.1 uncultured Paracoccaceae bacterium
ACCTTCTCGCTTGGTGACGGTCTGCGGCCAGGATCGATTGCCGACGCGAATGACGAGGCCCAATTTGCCGAACTTGAAACCCTTGGCGAGCTGACCAAAATTGCTTGGGCAAAGGATTGTCAGGTGTTTATCGGAGGTCCCGGCCACGTGCCGATGCACAAGATCAAATACAACATGGAAAAGCAGCTCGAGACTTGTGGCGAGGCCCCTTTTTACACGCTTGGCCCCCTCACCACCGACATCGCTCCGGGGTATGACCACATCACGTCTGGGATCGGCGCGGCGATAATCGGCTGGTACGGCTGCGCGATGCTTTGCTATGTGACGCCGAAGGAACATCTGGGCCTGCCGGATCGCGATGATGTTAAGATCGGAGTGATTACCTATAAAATAGCGGCCCATGCTGCGGATCTGGCCAAGGGGCATCCGGCGGCGCAAATACGTGACGACGCGTTGTCGCGCGCGCGATTCGAGTTCCGCTGGGAAGACCAGTTCAACCTTTCGCTCGATCCTGAAACAGCGCGCGAGTTCCACGATCAAACCCTACCAAAAGACGCACATAAAGTGGCGCATTTCTGTTCCATGTGCGGGCCTAAATTCTGCTCGATGCGGATTTCCCACGACATTCGCGCCGAGGCACAAAAGGAAGGCTTCGAGGCTATGGCGAAGAAGTTTCAACAGGGCGGCAACTTGTATATGCCGATTGATAAAAAGGAAAACGACAATTGAGCGTCACCGTCGTTGGCGCGGGCGTTGCGGGTTTAGTCTGCGCAATCGAGCTTGCCTCGCGCGGGGTTAAGGTCGAGGTGATCGAGCAAAACTCCAGCCTCGATCAAAACGCCTGCTCGTGGTTTGCGGGCGGGATGTTGGCGCCACGGTGCGAGGGGGAAATCGCCGAACCATCAATCGTTGAAATGGGCCTGCCAGCGATTGACTGGTGGGAACGTCACTTCGATAAAGTCGAACGCCGGGGAACGCTGGTCGTGTCCCAACCCCGCGATGCAGCCGAGTTGAAACGCTTTGCGCGGCGCACTGACGGGCACGTTTGGCTGGATGGCACGCAGGTATCCGAACTGGAGCCTGATCTGTCTGGCCGCTTCAACACGGCTCTTTTCTACGCCGAGGAAGCTCATTTGAACCCTCGCGAGGCTCTGGCGGCTTTGCATAAACGCTTGGTCGAACTGGATGTGCCGATACGCTACGGGGTGAGCATGTCGGATTCCACTCTTGGAACCGTCGTTGATTGTCGTGGTCTCGCCGCCAAAGACAAGCTGGACGATCTGCGCGGTGTGCGCGGTGAAATGCTACTGCTGCGTTTGAGCGAAATCAACCTGACGCGCACGGTTCGGATGCTCCACCCGCGGTTTCCGGTCTACATCGTGCCCCACGGCGAGGGGCTTTATATGGTCGGGGCCACCATGATCGAAAGTGACAGTTATGCATCGATGTCGGTCCGCTCGGCGATGGAATTATTGGGGGCTGCGGTCGCGCTACATCCCGCGTTTGGCGAGGCAGAGATTGTCGAGATGGGTGTCGGCGTTCGCCCCGCCTTCCCCGATAACATCCCCGATGTGCGCCGCGCGGGCGACGTGTTTTACGTCAACGGCCTGTATCGGCACGGCTACTTGCTGGCCCCCGCAATGGCGATGAAAGTCGCTAATATGATAACCGGCGTTGGCCATAACTCGGGAGTTCTAGGATGAAGATTATCGTCAATGGAAGGCCAGCTGAGCTAAACGCCACGTCGCTCGATCTGGCGCTGGTTGAGTTGGGCTTCACCAACCCCGCCATCGCAACTGCGGTCAACGGCGCGTTTGTTGCGGCGACCAGTCGGACAGGCACAGTCCTGTCGGAAAACGACCGGATCGAAGTTTTGTTGCCGATGAAGGGAGGGTGAAATGGAACTCTACGGTGTGGAAATAGCCTCGCGACTTTTGTTGGGAACGGCGCAATATCCTTCCCCCGCGACGCTGACAAATGCAATCGAGGCCGCAGAGACGGAAATCGTTACTGTTTCGTTAAGGCGCGAAACGGCAGCAGGCAAAACGGGGCAGGATTTCTGGTCGATCATTCAGAAAACCGGATGCCGGATTTTGCCGAACACGGCTGGATGCCACTCGGTCAGCGAGGCGGTAACGACGGCGCAAATGGCCCGCGATCTGTTCGGCACCAACTGGATCAAACTCGAGGTAATCGGCAACGCCGACACTCTGCAACCCGACGTTTTCGGCCTGGTCGAGGCTGCGCGAATTCTGGCTGAAGACGGCTTCGATGTATTTCCCTACACCACCGAGGACATCATCGTGGGCCAACATTTGCTAGAGGCCGGCTGCAAGATTCTTATGCCATGGGGCGCGCCGATTGGATCAGGGCAAGGGCTGCAAAATATCGACGGGCTTAGAACTATGCGGGCACATTTCCCCGATATTCTGCTGATCATAGACGCCGGATTGGGCCGCCCGTCCGACGCCGCACAAGCGATGGAGCTGGGCTTCGATGCCGTGCTACTGAACACCGCTGTGGCCAAAGCAGGTGACCCCGTTCTGATGGCGCAAGCCTTCGCAGGTGGCGTGATTGCGGGTC
>CAKZNY010000346.1 GCA_937132145.1 uncultured Paracoccaceae bacterium
TACTTTGATCATCTGCAATGGCACATGACCCGGGCCTTCAATCATCACTTGTACATCGTGCTTCCAAGCAATTTTTGTTAATTCACCCAATGTTTGTAATTCACAAAATTGCGCTTCATCATTGGCATCGGCAATCGAACCCGGGCGCAGGCCATCGCCCAAGGAGAAGGAAACATCGTAAGCTTTCATGATTTCGCAAATGTCTTCGAAATGCGTGTACAAGAAATTTTCTTCATGATGCGCCAAGCACCATTTCGCCATGATCGAGCCGCCACGCGACACAATCCCCGTAACACGATTAATCGTCATCGGAATGTGGTGCAGACGCAATCCAGCGTGGATGGTAAAGTAATCCACACCCTGTTCGGCTTGCTCGATCAACGTGTCTCGGAAAATCTCCCATGTCAGGTCTTCCGCAACCCCGTTAACTTTTTCGAGCGCCTGATACATTGGCACAGTACCGATCGGCACCGGAGAATTTCGAACAATCCATTCGCGGGTGTTGTGGATATTACGACCCGTCGACAAATCCATAACAGTGTCCGCGCCCCACCGGATTGACCAGACCATTTTATCAACCTCTTCCGCCATAGAGGACGTAACCGCGGAGGTGCCCATATTGGCGTTGATCTTCACAAGGAAGTTACGGCCAATAATCATCGGCTCGGCTTCTGGGTGGTTGATGTTGGAGGGCAGAACCGCACGGCCCCGCGCGATCTCGCTGCGGACAAATTCAGGCGTTACGAAGTCGGGAATCTCTGCGCCAAAGTCCTCGCCGTCCCGCTCAAACGCTTGCTCTTTGCGCCCTAAGTTTTCGCGAATTGCAACGAATTCCATCTCGGCGGTGATGATACCGGCACGCGCGTAGGCTAGCTGCGTGACGGGCTTGTCACCGCGTGCCTTCAAGGGGCGAGGCTTGACCGAAAATTCGGGCGTTAGGCGCTCACCTGTCGCAAAACCATTGTCGGCGGTGTTAATCTCGCGACCTTCGTATTCTTCAACGTCACCACGTGCCAAAACCCAGTCGCGGCGCAGTTGTGGCAGCCCTTTGGCTATGTCGGTGCTGACATCGGCGTCAGTATACGGGCCCGAGGAGTCGTAGACAGTAACCGGAGGTTCCCCTGCGGTGGGGTGAACTGCAATCTGGCGCATGGGGACGCGTATCTCGGGGAAAAGGGTTCCAGATATGTGAACCTTTCTGGATGCAGGCAAGGCACCTTTGGTGATTTTCGGGGTAACGGCGTTCATAGGACACTCCTCAAGTTTCAACTCAAAAAGACCATCAGATTTGAACGGAGGCAGGAAAAGACCACAAGCGGCCCTTTTAAGTGGATTCTCTATGTCGAGGCAACCACATGTACTTCCTACGCCAGTCTCAACTGGGTCAGGTTCAAAGGGTCGCTGCACCGCGCTTTCGCACATTCAGCCTCTCAGTCCCTTAGGCGGGACTCCCCTGACAACGGGTTTAGTTAAGTAGGTTTTTGAGGAGTGTCAACTGAAAGCGACAGACTTCTGGGCTCAAGGTAACCTTGCGCTTGTGGGTTACACTAAAACGGCCCTAATCAAACCACGTAGCGAGTTTCCAATGTATAGCGTTTTGGCCCTTGCAAAGTCTTTGGCCAATATTGTGGCCTCCCGACAGATGGATTGCTCTAACATTTCTAGCCGCAAGATACCGGGCAATACCCCGCAGCTTAGCGCTGGGGTTACCAAGCCTTCGCCGAAATCGACGAATACGTTGGTGATGGTTCCTTCGGTTATCTCGCCCCGTTCATTGATGAAAATCATCTCGTCGATGCCAACAGGAAGGTTTTTGCGCGCTGTATCGTAAAATGCGCGCTGGTTGGTTTTGATCGAAAGCCACGGATTGCCGGAGCTTGTTTTTTCCTCTGAAACCATAACCTTCCAGCATGCGGGGGTCTTCGCTATTTCTACTGAAGTTACTTTGATTTCGCCGTTCAGCCCGACTGTCAATCGAACGCGCTGCGCGGAGCCATGAACCGCAGCGGCAAGGCGCGATAACATGTCGGTTTTATCAACCGAAATACCGAACTTGGCACAGGTGGTTTCCATCCGTGCAAGATGCCCGTCCAGCCTGACGAACCCGTCCTTATGGGGCCAGCGCAGGGTTTCGATTACGAGGAGGTCGGTCTGGTGCATTATCGCAAAACGGGCTTTCCATAGGGCTTCCTCGTATTCAGCACTGGCCGTGGAATCATGAACTATTTCGCCACCAACATTCAGGACAACTTCGTTATCTTGATAAAGTAATAACGTTCTGATGGCGACGTTAAAATACGAAGAACCATCAGGGGCAACCCAGCCAATAGAGCCGCAATAAACTTCCCGGGCAGAGGGTTCTAACTCGTTGATAATCTCCATCGCCCGGATTTTTGGTGCGCCTGTGATTGAACCGCAAGGGAACATCGCCTTCAAAATATCAGGAAACCGCACGCCGGATTTTAGCTACCCCTGAATTAGCGATGTCATTTGGAAAACCGTGGTGTAGGTTTCAATGTTGAACAATTCTGGCACTTTAATGCTTCCAACCTTACAAATGCGGCTTAGGTGCGTTACGCAGCA
>CAKZNY010000347.1 GCA_937132145.1 uncultured Paracoccaceae bacterium
TAATCCTTTCCGCTTCAGCCAGCGTTGTAAACCAATTCAGGTTCAGGCATTCCTCGCGGAAACGGCCATTGAAGCTCTCGATATAGGCGTTCTGCGTCGGCTTGCCGGGGTCGATGAAATAGAGCTGCACGCCATAATCATCGGCCCAACCGTCAAGGGCTCGGCCGCGGAACTCTGGGCCATTATCAACGGTCAGAACATCGGGATATCCGCGCTCACGTGCCACCCGTTCCAGCATTTCCACCACGCGGGAGCCCGGGATCGACAGGGCCACATCGATCGCCGGGCATTCCCGGGTGCAGTCATCTTTCAGATTGACGGTCCGGAACTTCCGTCCGTTGGCCAGCGCATCCATGGTGAAGTCCAGGCTCCAACGTTGATTGGCCGCAATCGGACACCAAGCACCCTCCCGCACGCCTTTGGGGATTTTCTTGCGATTGCGGCGACGTAGGGTCAGCCGTTCTTCGCGGTAAAGCCGCTCCACCACTTTCACATTCACCCTGAACCCCTCCCGAACCAGCTTGGCATGCAGCATCCGATAGCCATAGCGCCGATGCTTGCCGGACAGAGTGATCAACCGTTTCCGCAGCCGCGCATGGCGGTCTGGCGCCGGTTGATAATCGTTGCCCGATCTGGAAATTCTAACCAGCCCGCAGGCGCGCCGTTTTGAAAACTGAAAGTCATGACACAAGATATTGACAGCTTCCCGGCGGTCCGCAGGCTTCAGAAGTTTTTTGCCAGAAGCCCTTTCAGCCCGGCGTTGTCCAACATCTGTTCCGCCAGCAGTTTCTTCAGCTTGTTGTTTTCTTCCTCCAGATCCCTCAGCCGCCTGACATCAGAAACCTGAAGACCGCCATATCTGGCTTTCCACTTGTAGAAGGTGGCATCCGACATGCCGTGCTTGCGGCACAGCTCAGACACTTTCGCACCCGCAGCATATTCCTGAATGATCCTGACAATCTGTTCTTCGGTAAATCGCGATTTACGCATTCTCTGTTCTCCTTGTTCATCGAACATTAATAGAACAGAGTCTCCTTTCAAATGGACCGGTTTTGGGGGGGCAGGTCACGAGGAATACGCGCTGTCCGCGAACAGCATTTCCTCGCTCCCATCCAGCAAATCCATTAACGAATTGATCTCGTGTTTATTGCCCGGTGTCAGGGTGGTTGAGAAAATAAACCCGTCCTCGTCGATATTTACGAAGGCCTGATAGCCCCATTTCGCTTGCATTTTACCTTTTGCGTTAACCTTTACGTGGCTGCCAGCCTCGGGATCGCCCTTGCGAATGCCGCTCTGCGCGGCCTCGATTACGGTCGCGTCCACAATCGCGACACGGCCTTCTTGAAGGATCACGTTTTGGGCGGAAAGCTGAGCGTTAATTTCGGTTAACACCACGTTCAATCGCCCCGATTTTTCCAGCGCAATCCGGAAGCGACCGATGGTGCTGGCCTGCGGTACACCTTGGTCAAGCTCCAGTCGGCAAAACTTTCGAAACATCAAATCTCGCGCCAGTTGAGCCTCAAGTTTAACATCCCCCTCTCATGGTTTGCAGGCAAACCACTTCCGGGCAGCGGAAAGATCGTGCCAAAGCCCTAATAGCAGCGCCCGAAACAGCGTCATGGCGGCATATCCAGGACGTCCGGTCGCGCCTTTGCCTTCGGGCAAAAGAGGTTCCAACGCGGGCCAGTCAATCAGGGCCTCAATCCCGTCCAAAGCCGCAAGCGCAGGATGGTCGAGTAAGTCATGGGTGGCGAAAAGGGCGGGCTGTGTCACAAAGGATTTTTTCATGGCTTATAATACAACCAATTCAATCCAATAGGAATCCTCCAGTTTTGCTGAGGTCTCTCTAAGGTAGTTATCTGGGTCAACCCCTATCATTATTCACTGTCAGAGCCGGTTGTGAACCAGGTTCCGGAACGGTTGACAGACCTGTTCTGAAATTCAGGGTCGCTGTTTTCC
>CAKZNY010000348.1 GCA_937132145.1 uncultured Paracoccaceae bacterium
ACGAAACAACCGCTGGCGAGGGTGGCGAACACAAAGGTGTTCCCCCCGCTTGGCCCATCATAGGTGTATTGGTCGCGGCTGTTGCGCTATTCTTTGATAACGTGAAGGAGTTCTTCTTTGGCCTATTCTGAGAAACATTGGTGGCAATCAAGGACATTATGGTTTAACGCCATCACGCTCATTGTAAGCGTGTCAGGGGCTATCATGCAGTTTACCGACCAGCTAGGGCTAACGGACCCTCAAGCCACCGTGGCGGCCCTTGTGCTTACTCTGGTGAACGTATTCGGCAACGGTATCCTTAGAATGATGACAAGCAAGGGGATTATGTAATGGCAGCTATATTTTTTGCCGCTTTTGGGTGGGCAATAGCAATGATTATCGTTGTAATAATGGCGGTTGTTAGTATATGGGTTTCTGGATTGCTGGCATTTATATGGATACCATTGTTATTCATACCGCTAGTAGGGTTTATTTTTGGGGGGGTGACTGAAGGTTGGGAATAATCATTGGCATACTAGGGTTTCTTGCGGCGGCAGTTGCCTTTTTCTTTGGCGGCACATCATTTCAGAAGACCAAACAGGTTAAAAAGGAACATAAAAAATATGTTAAAACACGGAACAAAATCGAAGATTCGCAACGTGATGCTGGTAAGTCTCCTGCTTCTAGCTGGCTGCGTAAGCGTAAGTCAAAACGCGATTTGTGATTCGTTAATGGCTGAGTCCGACGACTTAACTGTCGCCCTTCTCATTGATGGTGGACCACTCTCGCAAGAAGCAGGTGTGGCCCTTATTTCAGGTCTTGACGGGGCTTGTCTCTAAAGCGTCTAACCTTTTCATAAGCCACACGCAAAGGTCGGCATGATCCGGCCATTTTTGGGTTTCCCCTGTCTCAGCCTGCCACAGGTCGATTGCTCGCATATCAGCCCTCCACCGAATATCAAACCCAGACCGTTCCTCTACTAGTTCGGCCTCTAGTTCGGAAATGCGGGCCTCTAAAGACTTACTCATAATTTTCCCTCTCTGGTATGTTGAGGGAACGCGATTATTACACCACGTTTCCGTTGATATGATAAGATAGCGGCGTTCTTGTAACTAATACCTGAAGGCGCAACCGGGTCCCAATTTTCATTTTACAGGAAAACCCATAAAATCCGGTACCTGTAAAACGCGGAGCAATACTGGTCCACAGAAGCGGCTGCATATTGCAGTTGTAGCGGAGTAAAAACCCGCCAGTTTGTGTCCTTCGTATTATACGGAGGGCGGGAGATGTATTCTGTGGATATTTATAGTCGTGTGCGCCGGGCTTGTTTGAAGGACGGCATGTCAGCTCGAGAAGCTGCGCGTTATTTCAACAAGGACCGCAAGACGATAGCGAAGATGTTGTGTCATGAGTTACCGCCGGGCTATCAACGCTCAAAAGCACCACGACGTCCAACTCTTGATGCTTATGTCGGTATTATCGATGAGATTTTGCGCGCCGATAAGGCCCTGATCAAAAAACAACGCCATACGGCCAAGCGTATTTTTGAGCGTTTGCGGGACGAGCATGGATATGCTGGCAGCCTGACCACGGTGACCTATTACGTGCGGGAGCAGAAGCGGCGCACCAAAGAGGTGTTTGTGCCTCTGGCACATCGCCCGGGCCATGCGCAGGTAGATTTTGGCGAGACCCTTGGGGAGTATCCGAAACTCTGTGTATGGGGCTTGGCCCATGCGATTGAAACGGGTCATCTGTTGAACCGTTCAGGGTATAGGATAGCGAACTGATTTCGCGCTGCAACCCATTCTCTGACGCAGCGACCCTTTTTTTCGAAATTTCGGATGGCCAGATAGATTAGCTTGGTCGCAGCGTCATCGGTTGGGAAACTGCCACGGGTTTTGGTGGTTTTGCGGATTACCCGGTTCAGGCTCTCGATGGCGTTGGTGGTATAGATGATTTTGCGCACGGCTGGCGGGAAGGCGAAGAACGGGATGACCTCCTGCCAAGCGCGTCGCCAGCTTGGGGCGATTGATGGGTATTTTTTGCCCCATTCCATCGGCTGACAGGGCATGTTTACATGCCCGAGAGGCGGCCTCGAAATCATTGAGGGCTTTTGCTGCCTCCTCGTCGTTTACGGCCTGATAAATCCGCTTCAGGTCTTTGGCCACTTCCTTGCGATCTTTCCAGCCGCAGAAGTTCAGCGAATGGCGCACCAGATGCACGATGCAGGTTTGGACGGTGGTCTCGGGGTAGGCCGCGTTGATGGCATCAGGGAAGCCCTTGAGGCCGTCAACGACAGCAATCAGGATATCTTCCAAGCCTCGGTTCTTGAGGTTATTCATGATGGACAGCCAGAATTTGGCCCCTTCATTGGCCGCGATCCACAGGCCCAAAACCTCGCGCTCGCCCTCTGGCGTGACGCCCAAAGCGATATAAACAGCCTTGTTTTTAACCTGTCGGCTTTCTGCATCGCGGATTTTGACCCGCAGCGCGTCGAGAAAAACAATTGGGTATACTGGCTCCAAAGCACGGTTCTGCCAGTCGGAAACTTCCTCTAGAACTGCGTCAGTGACACGGCTGATCAAGTCGGCGGAAACCCTTAATCCATAGACATCTTCAAGGTGGGCGCGAATATCGCGGGTCGATAATCCTGCCGCATAAAGACCGATGATCTTGTCATCCATCCCGTCAAGCCGTGTCTGGCCCTTGCGGATCAACTCCGGTTCAAAACTACCGTCGCGGTCACGCGGAATGTCGATGGGAACTGCCCCGTCATTGCCCTTGAGAACCTTGCGTGTCGTACCATTGCGGCGGTTGGATTGCTGGCGGACTGGCTCACTGTGGGGCTCATAGCCCAAATGTTCCGTCAGTTCAGCCCCCAGCATCCGTTCCATCAGTCGGACTTTCAGTTCCTTCATCAGGCCCTTGTCGCCGAAAAAATCCTCGGGACGATCAACGCCCTTAAGCAGCTCGTCCAGTAGTTCTTTTGATATCGTCATTGTCGTCATGCTCCTTCGTTGGTGAAGCATGGACCAAATTACTCATACACAGAAGATCGGACACTCCCCGGAATAAACCTAAACGCAAACGAAAAGGGCCTCGCGATTAATGCGAGGCCCTTT
>CAKZNY010000349.1 GCA_937132145.1 uncultured Paracoccaceae bacterium
TCATAGATATCGATGACATTTCATCGCTCATAGACACCGACGACCTTCCACCTTCTGAATAGCCCCTAGATTTGTAGACACCTTCTTCCCTAAAAATGAGGCAAGGAGGCCGACATGGGCAATGCAAGATTCAGTGACGATTTTAAGCAGGATGCGGTGCATCCGCTGTCTGGCAGTGGTTTGCTTGCAAACCATGAGAAGAAGATTACGGTGCGGGGGTATCCGGTTAAGGAAGTTTCTCAGAGATTGGGTGTCAGCACGCATTCGCTGTATAACTGGGTGAAGAAGTATTCAAAGGCACCTGAAGGTGACGGCAAAGACGACCATGCCGCCGAGAACAGGCGGTTAAAACGGGAGTTAGCACGTGTCACAGAAGAGCGTGACATCCTAAAAAAGGCTGAGGTGCATTCAATCGGTCATCGCAACATCTGATAATTTGATGTTAGCAATGAAGGATATGAAATGCCCAGAACAGGTCGTCCCGGATTAACCCGCGGTCAGAAACGTGAACTTTGGCAGCGCTGGAAGGCAGGGCAAACGTTGAGCGAGATTGGGCGTGCGCTCAACAAGCATGCCGGTTCTGTGCATGGCGTGCTTGCGGCGACTGGAGGCATTGAACCCCGAGCCCGCAAACGCTCGCCCCGCACCTTGCAATTGAGTGATCGCGAGGAGATATCGCGCGGCCTTGGTCAGGGGCTCAGCTTTCGTCGTATTGCCTCGTTGATACGCCGACCAGCCTCTACGGTTAGCCGTGAAGTGTCGCGTAATGGCGGCAGAGAAGCCTATCGTGCCATTCAAGCGGATCTGCGCGCCCTGACACAAATACTCAGACCCAAGCCTTGCCTGCTGTCACGGCATCAGGTTTTGCGCGATCTTGTCGCCGAAAAGCTTGCGCTCGAATGGTCCCCCGCCCAAATATCCGGGTGGCTTTGCCGCGAATATGATACAGATCCTTCTATGCAGATATCCCACGAGACCATTTACAAAAGCCTGTTCATTCAGGCCCGTGGCGTCCTGAAGCGAGAGTTGATCTCGCATCTGCGTAGCAACCGAACCATGCGGCGTGCGAAATCATGGACAACGTCTGGCCAGCCTCGCGGCCAAATTATCGACGCGGTTTCCATCTCCGAGCGCCCTGCCGAGGTTGAGGACCGGGCGGTGCCAGGCCACTGGGAGGGCGACTTAATATCCGGCTCTGGCAATACACATATGGCGACGCTGGTTGAACGCGCTTCTCGATATGTGATGCTGGTGAAGGTTGAGGGGAAGGATACAAACAGCGTTGTCGGGGCATTGAAGCGGCGCATCCAGTCCTTGCCTGATGGTTTGATGCGCACTCTGACGTGGGATCGCGGCACCGAAATGGCCCAGCATAAACAAATTACAATGGCTACAAACGTCGATATCTATTTTTGCGACCCGCAAAGTCCCTCTCGGTGATTGCTATGCAATCGCCTGCCGGGCAATGCGTGGCAACGCGGCACTAACGAAAATACTAATCGCTTGCTGCGCCAATACTTTCCAAAGAAAACAGACTTATCTGTACATTCACAAAACGACTTGGACTTGGTTGCAAACCGCCTGAATACACGTCCTAGAAAAACACTTGGCTTTAAAACCCCAGCCTATAGATTAGCCGAGATGTTGCGATGACCGATTGAATGCACCGTGGCCTTTTTTAGGATATCACGCTCCTCCGTGACCCGAAGCAACTCTGCCTTTAACCGCCGTATCTCGGCAATCGGATCCACACCTACCTTGGCTTCTTTGGCGGGCTTGGAAAACCGCGCCTTCCAAGTGTAAAGCGACTTCGTACATATTGACCTGCGCCCCAAGTATCCTCCAGGCGACGGAGAGTCCTTGGGGTTAAATTGATGGCGTTATGCTGCCAGTTTGTCCAATGGTTTCTTCTCTGCAAATTCCTGAGGTGTCAGGTTTCCCAGCGATGAATGTGGTCGTTGTTGGTTGTAATCGTCTCTCCATTCTTTGAGCGTTTCTTTGGCTTCAGCCAGTGAGCTGAACAGGGTTTCGTTCAAGCATTCGTCACGCAGCTTGCCGTTGAAACTTTCGATAAACCCATTCTGCTGAGGCTTGCCGGGGGCGATGTAATGCCAATCGATCCCGTTATTCTGCACCCATTGCAGAATGGCCATACTGGTAAACTCAGTGCCGTTATCCGAAACAATTGTAGTTGGCATGCCACGATTTGCAATAATCTGGTCCAGCTCCCGTGACACGCGTAAGCCTGATAACGATGTATCAGCCACCAGAGCCAAGTTCTCGCGGGTGTAATCGTCAATCACAGTCAGAATGCGAAATCTGCGCCCATCGGTGAAGGCGTCATTAACGAAATCGAGGCTCCACCGCTGGTTTGGACCGTCAGGCAACACCATGGGCTTTCTTGTGCCCAGTGCGCGTTTCCTGCCGCCCCTGCGGCGCACCTGTAGCTTTTCTTCGGCATAAATGCGTCTGAGCTTCTTATGGTTCATGAATATTCCCTTCCTCTCCAGCATCACTTGAATGCGGCGATAGCCAAACCGGCGACGTTCCTTCGCAACCAGTTTGATCTCTTCGCGCAATTGGCTGTCATCGGGTCGTTTCGATTGATAACGCACCATAGATCGATCCACTTGCATGGCGGCACACGCCCGACGCTGGCTCACACCATGCGTCTCGCATAGATGAACCACAGCTTGCCGCTTGGCATCGGGCGTTACCACTTTTTTGAGTTCACATCCCGCAGCATGGCGACATCGAGCATCTGTTCCGCCAATAACTTCTTTAACCGGCCATTCTCGCTTTCCAGCGTTCGCAAACGCGCGGCATCAGATGGTTCCATGCCGCCATACTTCGATTTGTATTTGTAAAATGTGGCGGGGCTGATGCCGTAACGCCTGCAAAGGTCCGCTGTCTTCTCGCCAGCTTCCTGCTCTTTCAGCATCTGGATGATCTGTTCGTCCGTGAATCGTCTCTTCATTTGTCCGTCCTTTTGATTGGGCGGACTCTACATCAAAATGGAGGAGTTTAAGGGGCGCAGGTCAGCCCCTAGATATGTAGACACCGTCTTTCCTATAAAATGGGGCAAAGGGGCGTTTAGGAT
>CAKZNY010000350.1 GCA_937132145.1 uncultured Paracoccaceae bacterium
CGGGCAGGCGCTGGACGGCCACGTCATGCACGATTTGATCGTAACCGCGTTGCAGAAACGTCGAATATATCGCGACAAACGGCTTCATACCTGCCGCCGCCAGCCCTGCGGCGAAGGTCACGCCGTGTTGCTCGGCAATGCCAACGTCGAAACAGCGCGAGGGGAAGCGCTCGGCGAACAAATCCAGTCCGGTTCCGTCCGGCATCGCGGCGGTAATGGCGACGATTTTGGTGTCAGCCTCGGCTTGTTTGATCAGGCTTTGTGCAAAAACCTTGGTGTAGCTCGGGGCGTTGGAAACAGATTTCTTCTGTTTGCCCGTAATCACATCGAACTGCCCACGCGCATGACCGCGATCGGCGCTGTGTTCGGCGTGGTGATAGCCCTTGCCCTTTTTGGTGATCACATGGATCAGGGTTGGTCCGGAAGCCCGTTCTTTGACTGTGCGAAGGACAGACAAAAGTTGCTCCATATTGTGGCCGTCAATGGGACCGACATAGGAAAAGCCCAGCTCTCCGAATATCGTGCCGCCGACGGCCATGGATTTCACCATTTCCTTGGCACGGCGCGCGCCTTCTTGTAGCGGTGGAGGCAGCAGCGAGATCGCGCCTTTGGCGGCGGCCTTCAGTTCTTGAAAACCATCTTCAGCATAAAGGCGCGACAGGTACGTCGAAAGCGCACCAACCGGCGGTGCAATGGACATGTCGTTATCGTTCAGGATTACAATCAGGCGTTTGCCAAGGTGTCCCGCGTTGTTCAGCGCCTCGAACGCCATACCGCCAGACATCGCTCCGTCGCCGATAATCGCAATCGCATCGCCCAACCCGTGTTCCGGCGCACCGCCCAGATCGCGGGCAACAGCAAAGCCCAGCGCGGTGGAGATAGATGTAGAGCTGTGCCCTGCCCCGAACGGATCGTATTCGCTTTCAGAACGCTTGGTGAAGCCGGACAGCCCGCCGCCTTTGCGCAAAGTCCGCATCCGGTCACGACGCCCCGTCAGAATTTTGTGGGGGTAGGTTTGGTGGCTAACATCCCAGATCAGGCGATCCTTGGGTGCATCGAACACGGCATGCAGGGCCACCGTCAGTTCGACCACGCCGAGACCCGCCCCCAAATGCCCGCCCGTTTCCGAGACAATCGAGATGGTTTCCGCCCGCACTTCATCCGCCAGCTTCCGCAGTTCGAAATCCGTTAAGATTTTCATATCGGCAGGCGTTTTCACGCGGTCAAGGATGGGTGTGTCTGGGCGCTCGGTCGTCACGGTTTTGATTCCCCTAAGTTGCGCGCGTTATGGTATATCGTGCGGCCTGACGCAAGTTTTCTGCACCATCCCCGTAGGGGGCCAGTGCAGAGCAGGCCTCGTCTACCAGATCACGGGCGCGGTTTTTGGCGCCGCTCAGCCCCAGAAGGGACACGAATGTGGCTTTTCCGGCCTCGGCGTCCTTGCGCAGGCGTTTTCCGGCGGCTTTGGCGTCGCCCTCGATATCCAGTATGTCATCCTGAATTTGGAACGCCAAACCCAAGGCTTCGGCATAGGCGCGCAACGGTGCCGTATCAACTCCGGCCAGAACAGCCCCCGCCTCGGCAGACCAACGGATCAACGCGCCGGTTTTCAACGCTTGCAGTGCGGTGATTTCCGTCAAAGTCAACGGAACATCCGCCGTTTCGGCCGCGATATCCATCGCCTGCCCGCCAACCATCCCCAATGCGCCAGAGGCGGTGGCCAAAGATGAAACCAACCGCACAACCGCCGAGGCGGGAGCCGAGGCCTCCGTCAGGTATTGAAAAGCCTGCGTTTGTAGTGCGTCGCCAACCAGCACGGCGGTCGCCTCGTCCCATTTTATATGCACCGTGGGTGATCCACGGCGCAGATCGTCGTCGTCCATGCAGGGCAAATCATCATGAACCAGCGAATAGGCGTGCAGGCATTCAATCGCTGCCGCTATCGGGTCCGCGACCTCGGCTGAAATTCCGTGTAGCGCCGCACTTTCCATCACCAGAAACGCCCGCAGGCGTTTGCCGCCGTTTAGAACGGTATAGCGCATGGCTTTGGCTATAGTATTGTCAGGGGGCGGCAGGGTTGAATCGAGAAAACTTTCGACCCGCGTTGCGGCATCTTGCAGGGCAGATGTGAATTCGGCGTTTGACATCAGGAAGCCCCGACGGGTTCCGTTCCGGTGGCATTGCCGTTTCCATCGGTGGTGATCTTGGCGACTTTTTCTTCGGCCGATTTCAATTTCGCCTCGCAATGCGCCTTTAATTCCGCGCCGCGTTCATAGAGGGCGATGGACTGCTCTAATGGAACCGAGCCGCTTTCCAACTGCCCGACCACTTTTTCCAGTGTTTCCATAGCCTCTTCGAAGCTCATATCGCTTACAGGTTTATCGCTCATTTTCCACGCTCCATCAGTGCTTTGACATGGGCGGCGCAGGACGCGGCCAGTCCATCCAGATCATATCCCCCTTCGAGGGTGGATACCACCCTGCCGTCACAGTGTTTATCCGCCAAGTCGCATAATTGATGTGTCGCCCATGCGAAATCCTCCTCGACCCAGTTCAAATTGGCGAGCGGATCGTTTTTATGGGCATCAAAACCCGCAGAAATCAGAATCAGTTCTGGTGCAAAAGCGTCGATCGCTGGCAGAACCTGCCCCTGCATCACCTCCCGAAACGCGGCTCCGTCTGTTTCGGGGTCCAGCGGGCAATTCAGAACATTCCCGTGTGCGCCCGTCTCACTGGCTGCGCCGGAACCGGGGTATAACGGCATTTGGTGGGTTGAGGCGAACAGTATCCGCGCATCGTCCCACACCAGATTTTGCGTTCCATTGCCGTGATGCACATCAAAATCCATGATTGCCACGCGCGTAAGACCGTGTGCCGCAAGCGCATGTTTGGCGGCAATTGTTACATTCCCGAACAGGCAAAACCCCATCGGCGTTTCGCGTTCGGCGTGATGCCCAGGCGGGCGAATGGCGCAAAAGGCGTTTGCAACCTTACCGCCCAGCACCATATCCACAGCTTTAACCACGGCCCCGACCCCGCGATAGGCCGCCGTAAGCGAGCCGCTCGACATATGCGTATCCGCGTCCAGCGCGCCAATTCCGGCAGACGTAATCCGGTCAATATGCGCCTGTGGGTGGGCGCGCAGAATATGTATGTCCTCGCCCATCGGGGCGTTGATCCGCAGCAGATCGAAATCCGCCAGTGCAACCGCAATCGCCTCTAGCCGAGCCACACGCTCGGGGTGGCCCTCTGGCGTTATATGGTCATGGCAGTCGGGGTGGGTGATAAGGGCTGTTGTCATAGCCCGAAGCTTAGGCAAGACTGTCCGCAGCGGCAAGGCCGTGTTGATTGCAGGAACAGATATGCCCGAACTCCCCGAAGTTGAAACCGTCCGCAAAGGGCTGGAGCCCGTGATGACAGGCCAGCGGATCGCCCATGCCGGCATTCACCGCGAGGGGTTGCGTTGGCCGTTTCCCGACCGCATGGCCGCGCGGCTGGAAGGTCAGCGGGTGGAACGCTTGCGCCGTCGGGCCAAGTATATTCTGGTCGATCTGGACGGGGGCGAAAGCCTGATTATCCATCTGGGTATGTCTGGTCGAATGCTGATCTCGGACGGGGATGCGTTGATCAAGCACGACCATGTTGTGCTGGACATGGAGAACGGCAAACGGATCACCTTCAATGACCCGCGCCGTTTTGGTATGATGGATTTATGTGCGACCGATAAGCTGGACGAACACCGCCTGTTCAAAGACATGGGACCGGAGCCGTTGGGTAACGCGTTTGATGCCAAATACCTGAGCGCGCGTCTGTCGGGTCGCAAGTTGCCGATCAAATCGGCGCTTCTGGATCAGAAGATCGTCGTTGGTCTTGGCAATATATATGTATGCGAGGCGCTGTGGCGTGCGGGCATCGCTCCGACACAAAAAGCGGGGGATATAAAGCCCAAAAAGATGTCCCTTCTGGTCCCGACGATTCGCGATGTTTTGCGCGAGGCCATCGACGCCGGCGGCTCTAGCCTGAAAGATTATCGTCAGGCGGATGGCGAGCTGGGCTATTTCCAGCATAGTTTTGCCGTCTATGGTCGCGAAGGACAGCCTTGTAAAACAGAGGGTTGCGACCAGAATATTGCCCGAATCGTGCAATCCGGCCGCTCCACCTTCTATTGCCCCAAGTGCCAAAAGCAGGCTTGATCCCCCTGTCGGCCATGTTACACACAGACCCTTCGGACCACCTGACGCAAGGAGCCGCACAATGGCGTATGAATGCATTCTGACCGAGATCGAGGACCACGTTGGCCTGATCACCCTCAACCGCCCCAAGGCGCTGAACGCGTTGAACGCACAATTGCTAAGCGAGCTGGCCGATGCCCTTAAAGGTATGCAGGCCGACCACAACGTGCGCTGCATTATCATCACCGGATGCGAAAAAGCCTTCGCGGCGGGGGCTGACATTAAGGAAATGGCCAGCAAGTCCTTCGTGGATGTCTTCACCGAAGACCTGTTCGGCCCCGAAGTCGAAACCATTCTAAGTATACGCAAACCCATCATAGCCGCGGTTTCCGGCTATGCGCTGGGCGGCGGATGCGAGCTGGCGATGATGTGCGACTTTATCATCTGCTCCGACACGGCGAAATTTGGCCAACCCGAAATCAACCTCGGAGTGGTCGCGGGAATCGGTGGCACACAACGCCTGACCCGTTTCGTGGGCAAGTCCAAATCCATGGAAATGCACCTGACAGGCCGCATGATGGACGCCGCCGAAGCCGAGCGTTCTGGTCTGGTCAGCCGCGTTGTTCCAGCCAAAGACTTGTTGGCAGACGTCAAGGCCACAGCCGCCAAAATCGCTGAAAAATCCATGATTACAACGATGGTGGTCAAGGAAGCGGTGAACCGCGCCTATGAGACCACATTGCGCGAAGGCCTGCTTTTCGAGCGCCGTGCTTTCAGCGCTTTGTTTGCAACCGACGACCAAACCGAGGGCATGAACGCCTTTATGGAAAAGCGTGAACCGCAGTTCCGCGATAAATAACCCGCAGGGGCGTTGACTCGCGGCTAATGCGGCGGTAGATGGACGCTTCATCATTCGAATCTCGAACGAACCGGAATTATATACATGGCAAATTCGCCCCAAGCTAAAAAACGTGCACGCCAGATTGAGCGCCGCACCGCAGTAAACAAATCCCGCCGCACGCGTATCCGTGGTTTCTTGCGTAAAGTAGAAGAAGCAATCACTGGTGGTGATCAGGCCGTTGCAGCCGAAGCGCTGAAAACAGCACAGCCTGAAATCATGCGTGGCGTGACCAAAGGTATCTGGCACAAGAAAACAGCCAGCCGTAAAATGTCGCGTCTGTCTGCACGTGTTAAGGCAATGGCCGCTTAAGCGACTGACCTTTATGTAATTTTAAGCGCGTCCCACACGGGGCGCGTTTTGCGTTTGAGCACACTTAAAATTTTATCTACAGTTTTTGCAGATTCAGGGCATAACCCTATTGAGCGAATCTCTCGACTTCGTTACCTTCACCCTACGCTTTGCGATTCCTACTGCTCGCTGTTTAAGCGTCGTCAATATTGATAAATTCTTGCACGGATAGTGGCTACTTCCGTAACGGTTTACCTTTGCCTTGTGACGATTAGGGCGGTTGGAAAGACTTTGCGTGATGGAATCTGCTCGGTTCTTAACAATAAATTAATTTTTACAGGTGCGATGCCTTTTCGCGCTCTAAAGGAGATATTTTCTGTGTCTGACGCTTTAAATTCAACAGTTTTGGAAGCA
>CAKZNY010000351.1 GCA_937132145.1 uncultured Paracoccaceae bacterium
GGGAGGCCTATCGCCATGCGGTTCGACCGCTGCGCCTTAACTATTGCTCCGAAATCTTGCGACCACCACTGTCATAAATATGACAATAGATTCAACTCATTGAGGCCAATAACTCGGCATTTCCGCCGGATGCGGTGGTGTCGATGCAAACGTGCCGCTCTATTTTGAATCGTGCAGAGGATGCATCCATAATCAGTGGTAATATCGGGCCGGAGCGTTTGGCCAATGCTGCCCGAAACTTGCGTGCCGTTGCGTCGCTCCCCCAGAATACCACGGCATCAAAGCCGGATAGATTGTACAAGGTTTCTGCGGTGATATCCCCATCGACATCACCACCGCGCACTAACCGGAGCGCCGTGCACCCAGCGGCTTGCGCCACCTGTTTTTGCGCATCGGCCGCCGCAAGTGTTGGCCCCAGACACAAAACTTTTCCGCGTGCAAAAATAGACAATTGGTTGGATTCACCGGTTGGGCCGGGTAAGTTCCGCACGCTGGCAGCCGCTGACGTGGGTGCGATCAAAGTGTCGAGTGCCTGTTGGGCATCTTTCAGCGTAGTGAACTTCCCGTCACTGGATTCGATAACCTCTCGAACAGGCTTGGTTAAACGCCGCACATATTCTGGCCCGCCAGCCTTGGGACCGGTGCCCGACAGCCCCTCGCCACCAAAGGGTTGTGAGCCGACCACGGCACCTATTTGATTACGATTAACATATATATTCCCGACTTTAAGGTTGTCTATAAGTGCCTGCACACGGTCATCAATTCGGCTGTGAACACCAAAGGTCAGGCCAAACCCGCTGGCGTTTATATCCCGTACAACCTGCGTAAATTCATCCGCCGAGAAGGTCGAAATATGTAGGATGGGTCCGAATATCTCTTCTTCCATATCTGCGATACCGTTAATTCTCAACACTGTTGGCGGGATATAATTGGTGCAACCAGATTGTGGTAATTGTTTTAATAAACGCCCCTCATCACGGGCTGCCTCAATATAATTACGGAATTTATGCGTCGCCGTTTGATCAATTACGGGACCAATATCCGTTGACAGTTTCCACGGGTTTCCCGCGCGCAGTTCGTCCATAGCGCCAAACAACATTGTGCTAAAGTCGTCAGCAATGTCGGTTTGCAAATACAAAACCCGCAGCGAGGAACAACGCTGGCCTGCGCTTTGAAACGCACTTACCAGAATATCCCGCACAGCCTGTTCCGGCAACGCAGTAGAATCGACGATCATCGCGTTTAGCCCTCCGGTTTCCGCAATCAGTGGCGCGTCTGGCGAAAGGTTCTGTGCCATGCTTCGATTGATATGTTGCGCCGTTGATGTCGAACCTGTGAAGCACAGGCCGTCAATGCGCGGATCGCTGGACAGTGCGGCCCCGACCGTGTGTCCTGCCCCCGGTAGAAGCTGCAAAACTTCGCGTGGAACGCCAGCTTGATGCAGCAACGCTACGGCCTGCGCGGCGATTAGCGGTGTTTGTTCGGCAGGTTTGGCGATGACCCCATTCCCTGCCGCCAGCGCCCCCGAAATTTGTCCTGTAAAGATCGCCAAAGGAAAATTCCACGGCGAGATGCAGGCAATTATTCCGCAAGCAGGAGCGGCCAACGTCAAAGCCTGCTGGCCGTAGTACCGCAGAAAATCGACTGTCTCGCGTAATTCTGACACCGCATCGGAAAGGGTTTTCCCGGCTTCACGAGCCGCCAAAGCGTAGAATACTCCGGCATGCCCCTCGAACAAATCAGCTGCCTTATGCAAAATAGCTGCCCGGGTCTTTGCATCGACATTCCAAACCTTGGCAGATGTCAGGGCTAGTTCGATGTCCGCCTCGGACGCCAAATTAACCGTCCCGACAATGTCGGTGCGATCAAACGGGTTGAAAATATTTTCAACCTCGCCGCCAACTGCGATTCCCGACACTATCGGTGCGGCGTGGAACTGAACCGCTATGTACGGCGCGCGTGCCTTATCGATTTCCGCCAAGTCTTGCGTGTCCGTTAAATTCCATCCCCGTGCGTTCTGACGTGCGTTCCCGAACAGCTGTGGCGATCTGGTAATGGCGGGGTTCTGCACAGTGTTGCGATGCTTTTCGACCTGCAGAAAAGGATCCGCCGCGACGACACTTGCGGGGATGGCTTCGTCAACGATCTGGTTCACGAAGGAACTGTTAGCGCCGTTTTCCAGCAATCTTCGCACCAGATACGCTAATAAATCACTATGCTCTCCGACCGGAGCATAAATGCGGCAGCGGGTTTGTGCGCGCTCCATAACCACGGCGTGCAGGTTTTCGCCCATTCCGTGAAGACGCTGAAATTCAAAATCCCGTGTTTTGCCAGCCATTTCAAGAATTGCTGCGACGGTGTGCGCGTTGTGGGTGGCGAACTGCGGATAAATACGGTCGCGCATATCCAGCAGTTTGCGCGCATTGGCAATATAGGAAACATCGGTTGCTGCCTTTCGCGTGAACACCGGGAAACCGTCAAGACCTGCGGTTTGCGCCAGTTTCACCTCCGTATCCCAATATGCACCCTTGACCAGCCGCACCATGATCTTGCGATCCAGCGCCTTGGCCAACGCATACAACCAATCCAGCATCGCTCCGGCCCGAAGGCTGTAAGCCTGCACGACAACGCCAAATCCCTCCCAGTTTGCCAGCGCCGGATCACGCAGAACCTCTGCAATAACTTCGGTCGAAAGCTCAAGCCGGTCCGCTTCCTCCGCATCTATATTGAAGCCCATCCCCGCGCATTTCGCCAGCAACGCCAAAGCCTGAACGCGAGGGACGAGTTCGCTCATAACACGGTCTTTCTGGCTAAATTCGTAGCGTGGATGCAGGGCAGAAAGTTTCACGGAAATACTTGGATTTTTGTGGATATCATCCTGCGTGGAAACGCTGGCCATCGCCGTGATCGCGTCGGTATATGACTGGTAATAACGCTTGGCATCCGCCGCGGTTTTCGCCGCTTCGCCCAGCATATCGTAGGAGTAAGTGTACCCCTCGCGCTCGTTCGCACGTGCATTTTTCAGCGCTTTATCGATTGTTTCGCCCAGCACAAACTGTCGCCCCATTTCGCGCATAGCTTGCCGGACGGCTTTGCGGATAATCGGTTCCCCCAGTCGTTTCACCACAGATTTCATTGTGCCGACGACACCGATATTGCCCTTGTCCAGCACTTTTCCCGTCAACATCAGCCCCCATGTCGACGCATTAACCAGCGCGGATGTCGAGTGCCCCAGATGCTCGCGCCAGTTTGAAGGTGCAATTTTATCCTCTATCAATGCATCAATGGTCTTGGCATCAGGCACCCTTAACAACGCCTCGGCCAAACACATCAATGCGATACCTTCATCGCTCGAAAGGCCGTATTCCGCCAGAAACGACTCCATAATACCGGGTTGCTTGGTTGCGCGGATTTGTTCGACCAGTTCAGCCGCACGCACAGATATCCGGCTGCGGGTTTTTGCATCAAGATCAACCTCGGCTACGAGGCGCTGAAGTACCGCGCCTTCGTCGGGCAAAGTGTGGGCGCTGAATTTCGGGGATGATGCTTTCATGGAGTTCTCCTTCGATATGAAGATTACCCTTTCGACAGCAGTGGTTTTGTCTATATATGTAGAATTAATAGGCATAACGTCTATATTTATAATAGTTTGCAGTGATAATAAGGATTGTGTGATGAAAATAGAGGTAATTGACTCCTATGATAAAGCGATATTGAATCGCCTGTCTACGGACGGTCGGATCACTATAACGGAGTTGTCCCGTTTAATCGGCCTCTCGAAAACGCCTTGTCAGGCGCGCGTCAAACGACTGGAGGCCGAAGGGTTTATAACCGGTTACCGCGCCCTGCTTAACCCGATCAAGATGGGCCTAGACCACGTAGCGTTCGTCGAAGTTAAGCTAAGCACCACCAATGAACGTGCGCTAAAAGCCTTCAATGCCGAGGTTATGCGGATTCAGGAAATCGAGCAATGTCACATGATTGCGGGTGGATTTGACTATCTTCTGAAGGTCAGAACCCAGAGCATTTCAGACTACCGTCGTGTTATGGGCGAGCAGATTTCTGCCCTTCCCTATGTTGCCAGCACCTCGACTTTCGTCGCGATGGAGGCCGTGAAGGAAGGTATTTTTTAGCCTACCGTCGCGCGCTCCGACCATGGGGCCAGCATTGATCTACCCCCATAATTCAGGGCCCATAGGTTTTATCAGGCTACCGTCATAGTGCAGGCCCGGCGTGCGATCCTTGGACAGTAAAAGAGGGCCGTCTAGATCGACGAAGTCAGCCAATTGTGCGACGATCATTCCCGGCGCCATAGCGAGCGACGTGCCGACATTGCAGCCTACCATAATTCCAAACCCCAAGGCCTTGGCCTCGCTTGCAAATGCCAGAGCTTCGGTTAGGCCGCCGGTTTTGTCCAGTTTGATGTTAACATAGGCGTACTTCCCGACGAGGCTTGGCAGGGATGTCCGGTCTATGCAGGACTCGTCCGCTGCGATGGGAATAGGGCTTTTGAAGTTTTCCAGCATCGCATCTTCGCCCGGCATGAACGGTTGTTCGACCAGTTCGACACCAAGGTTTGCTAGTTCGGGTAGATATTCGGTTAATTGGGCCTCTGACCAGCCAGTGTTAGCATCAACCGAAATGCGCGCGTCCGGAGCAGCTTTACGAACGGCGGCGACTCGTTCGACGTCCCCCTCAAGGCCGAGTTTTAGTTTCAGGACTGGACGATAATTGTTGGCCCTCGCATCAGCGGCCATTTTCTCGGGCGTGCCGAGCGAAATCGTAAACACGGTAGTGACAGGCTTTAACGGCGCGTCCAATCCAGCCAAACGGTAAATCGGGGTGCCGGTCAATTTCGCCTCAAGGTCCCATAGCGCGCAATCGATGGCGTTTCGCGCGGGGCCGGCGGGCATCAGTTTTTGCAATTCAGCCCTATCAATACCGGCTTCGATTTGCTGGCGCGCAGCTTTTATATCGGGAACAATATTGACTTCTTCCGAGAAGAAGATGTCGGCATCTTCGCACTCTCCACGGCCGATCACACCGTCCTGCGCGATTTCGACAACCACTACTTCGCCTTGTTCCTGGACCATACGCGAGATGACGAATGGTTCGTGCAATGGCCATTGTTCGGATCTAACGGTCAGTTTTCTCATGTCGATTTCTCCAGAAAATCGACAAGACGGGTCACGCCGGTGCGTACAGGATCAACCACCGGTACATTATGCTCGCCCTCGATTTCGGCCATGATTTTGGTCGCTTCTTCTTCGCTGAAATGCGAAGAATTGACCGATATACCAACCAGTTTGGCGTTTTTGTTGGTCAAACGCGCCATTATAAGATTGGTCTCGATCGCCTCGGCTAAATCTGGCAGCGGGTAGTCGGGATAGTCTCCGTCGACCAGATCACGCCCCAATTCGTGGCACATAACCAGCGCATCCGCTTGCGCGCCGTGCAACAATCCGAGGCTAACGGCCGCGTAGGCGGGGTGGAAAAGCGAGCCTTGCCCCTCGATAATGTCCCAGTGATCGGGGGCGTTGTCCGGCGAAAGCGCCTCGACCGTTCCGGACAGGAAGTCCGAGATTACCGCATCAACCGACACGCCAGAACCCTCGATAAGGATACCGGTCTGCCCCGTTGGGCGAAAGCTGGTGTTAACGCCCCGTTTGCGCAGCTCCGCATCAATCGCCAGCGCAGAATACATTTTACCAACGCAACAATCGGTACCCACAGTCAAAAGGCGCTTGCCGATCCGTTTTTTGCCTGTGCCACAAGGCAAATCGGCGGGCGGGTCGCGGACATCCAGAATGTTGCGGTCCACTTGCTGTGCAACTTCTGCAATCGCCGGAATCGCGGA
>CAKZNY010000352.1 GCA_937132145.1 uncultured Paracoccaceae bacterium
GAAGACGAGGCGGCAGTTGAAGTGGGCCTTGACGAACTTTCCTACGAAGCGCTGATTGCGCTTTGGGATATGCTCAATAATTAATATCCGGGCTTATTGCCGGTAAATTTGAAGGGGGCCGCAGCATAAGCGGGCCTCTTCACAAAAATACCGACGTAGCGAAGTAGCTTGGTGAAAGTGTACTTTGGCTGTATCGTTGCGTCGCGCGTGTAAAATTTGTAACTAATTTCAGGTTTAACCATTGGGGTCCAAAATGCGTTCAGGGAAACTTCTAGCCACTTCGATGATGGCCGTAATGCTAAGCGCGGGCGGATCTTTTGCGCAATCCTCTGGTGACGGCGTCGATGTGTTGCCTCGGGTTCAGATCGTTATCGAGGCGCCGAAAATCGCTATTCTACAAACTGTGCAGGATTTGATTGATCAGCTAACCGCCGACGGCTTCACCTATATTGAAATCTCCCGCACATTCCTGGGCCGCGCACATATCATTGCATATTCGGCAACGGAAATTCGTGAAATCGTTATTAACCCGACAACAGGCGAAATCTTGCGTGATTTTGCGCAGGAGAGCATTGGGCGGCTTCCAGCAAAAGTTAACGCCCATGCCAAAGCATCTGGCTGGAATAACAATAAAGGTGGTAATGGTATCGGAAATAACGGCAATGCAGGTGGCCGTGCCCGTAACTGATTGCTATAGTGGCGCTCTATTTAAAGTTTCTTTTTGAAGGGGCGGCTGTTGTTTAATATTTCCGGCATACGCGTCAGTTCCCTTTTGCTTGCCGTAATCGTTTTCCTGCAAGTGGCGTTTTCCCTGTTTTATATCGTCGATATGGCGTTGGAAATTTTCGGCATCCGCAAAGTTACGGTTAGCTGGGAGTATCGCGAAACCGTGCAACTGGTGACCATCATCGGCCTGATGCTGGGCGCATTTCTGGGCATCGTCGTGTTGAAAAACATAAGCGCCAGCATACGCGAGGTTGATAACCGGATGCTGGCGGCCTCGGGGCAATTCCACCAGCTTATGACCAGCCGCTTCGAGGAGTGGGGGCTATCGCCTTCCGAAAAAGACGTGGCATTGTTCACGATCAAGGGCCTGTCGAATTCCGAGATTGCAGAGGCGCGCGGCAAAAGTTTGGGCACTATCAAGGCCCAGTGCAACGCGATTTACCAAAAGGCAGGCGTAAGTGGCCGCACCCAGCTTATCAGCCATTTCATCGAGGATTTGTTTGAAGAACCAGCCGCGCCCAAGTCAAAAACAAAGCCCTAAGCGGCAATTTTGGGGCCGAAAATCGACCGGTTCCGGCGCGTGAATACAAAGGCCGAATATGATATTTGAATTTCCATGCATCCCCCTTGCATCCCCTCGCAATTCCCCGTATTCCATCCCACGCACGGTACAGGGGTTTAGCTCAGTTGGTAGAGCGCCGGTCTCCAAAACCGAAGGTCAAGAGTTCGAGTCTCTTAGCCCCTGCCAGTGCCCTCATATTGCCACAAATATTTTTTAAGGTACAGCATTCGTACCGTATTGGGCTTGCTGCGCGATTAACCAGTTTTTGAAAATTCAAAAAAACCGCCCCGCGATTTAGCGCGGTATTAAACGAGGCTTTTGACTAAGAATGACGCATTTTATTAAAATGCAAAATAAAACGGCCCTGATTGTCAGCACATTACTGCTGTCTTTGGCATTGGCGATTCCCGGTGTGACCACCGCGCAATCGCGTGCGCAAAAATCCATTATTACCCAGCTTTTAGAGCAAAGCTTGCTGCGTTGCTACGTTGCACCCGCCGAGCGCATTGGTCCTAGCGACGAGGTTGTGTTGCGCGTAGAGTTAAATACCAACGGTGACATTTCGAATTTGCCTGACCTTGTGTCCCCCGCGACCCTCTCGAAGAGCGAGCGTAGATTGTTGCGCGAAGCCATTATCGCGATCATTGATTGCACTCCGATCATATCGGGGGGCGGTGAGAAATCCATCTATGGGCAGTTCGACATGGTTATTAATCGCGACGGCATGTCCCTGACCAACGTTGATGCGTATGTCGGCAATGCTGATGTGACCCCGACACTTGATGCGTTTGAAGTTACGGAACTTGATACGGTTCTGGTGGAAATCACCGAATTCGAGAAAATGGCTGTGGGTGAAAAACCCGCACCCGCTGCGGTGCCCGCAACCCTCGCCATTGAGAAGGCGCTTGCGCTAACCCGCACCGAGCGCCGTGAAATCCAGCGCCGCCTTGTGCTGCTCAATTACAACACACGCGGCGTTGACGGGATATTTGGTAACGGCAGCCGTGCTGCTATTCGCCAATGGCAGCAGGATAATGAACTACCAAGTTCTGGTTACCTTGACCTCAATCAGGTCGTTTTGTTGCGGGCAATGTCACAAGATAAATTTGAGGTCTGGCAGGCGCGACCTAAGCGCTACACCGACAAAAACGGGTGCTTGCGCGAACCGAACAGAAAGATCGTTACGGGACGTTCATTCAAATGCGATCTTTCGGCAGCGGGTCAAAGCATGGGACTTTCAAAGTAGTTTTGACTTCTATAGCGGTGCGTGGAAACCACGCACCCTACATTTGCACGTATTCTAAAAGTTGGCGTGTTTGGTTTGTGTCGGGTATGCGTTAAAATTGACCGGAATCGTAAGGTTGACTCGATCAAACCACACTTGAATTCCCCTTTCGGAAGGCGTATGTCAGGCACAACGAATGCATTCACAGAATTTCAGGAGTCGCAGACATGGCTAAAGCCAACCCATTGCAGTTTGCACAGCAAGTACGGGCCGAAGTTTCCAAGGTCGTCTGGCCGAGCCAGCGCGAGACGCTTTTGACCACCGGCATGGTGTTCGTAATGGTGATCGTTGCGGCGACTTTCTTCTCTATTGCGGATATCGGTATTCGCTTTGCATTAGACACAATCCTGCGCTTAGCCTCTTGATTTCATTGGGGTAGCGCGGTATATGCGCGAACTCCTACCTGACAAGAGCGTGCTTCGATTCGTCCGTACGCTCTGTTTTGTTTTGGAAACTTGGCGCAAGCCTTTGATAATTTGAATAAAATGGACGCGTGGCGTTCTGATAACTAAAGGTCGAGCAACTATGGCATTACGCTGGTATTCGGTGAGCGTTCTCTCGAACTTCGAGAAAAAGATCGCAGAGTCGATCCGTGAATCCGCAGCACAGAATGGTCTCGAGGATGATATCGTCGAAGTTCTGGTCCCGACTGAGGAAGTTATTGAAGTCCGCAAGGGCAAGAAGGTTCAAGTCGAGAAACGCTTTATGCCGGGGTATATCCTCGTGCGTATGGAGATGTCCGACAAGGCCTACCACCTGATTAACGACACCAACCGCGTCATGGGATTTCTTGGTCCGATGGGCAAGCCGGTTCCAATGCGCGACGCCGAAGTTGCGCGACTGTTGAATCAGGTTGAGGAAAGCGCTGAACAGCCGCGCTCGATGATTTCGTTCGAGATTGGCGAGAAGGTCGATGTGGCCGATGGCCCGTTCGAGGGTTTCAGCGGTATGGTCGAAGATGTAGACAACGAGAACGAGCGCCTGAAGGTGACCGTCTCGATTTTTGGACGGGCGACGCCTGTCGAACTGGAATTCATGCAGGTTAAAAAGCAAACCTGATGATGCCTGTGGGAGGTACGCGTACGCGCAAGCCGAACCACTAAACGTGTTGACCGGACGGTTCGGTCAGCAGTGATAAATAGGAGGCCGTAATGGCTAAAAAAGTTGCTGGTACGCTAAAGCTGCAGGTTCCTGCGGGTAAAGCCAATCCATCCCCCCCCGTCGGTCCTGCATTGGGTCAACGCGGTATCAACATCATGGAATTCTGTAAGGCGTTTAACGCCAAGACACAGGATTTGGAAGTCGGCGCGCCTTGCCCGACTGTTATCACATATTATGTTGATAAATCCTTCACCATGGAAATCAAAACGCCGCCTGCGTCGTACATGCTGAAGAAAGCTGCGAAGCTGAAATCCGCTTCGAGCAATCCGGGCAAAGAGATTGCCGGTTCTGTGACGCGCAAGCAGGTTAAAGAAATCGCCGAAGCCAAAATGGTTGATTTGAATGCGAACGATATTAATGCCGCGATGCTGATCATCGAAGGCTCCGCTCGTTCCATGGGCATCGAGGTTAAGGGGTAATCAAAATGGCTAAAGTTGGAAAACGTTTTACGGCTGCCAAGGCAGCATTTGGCGAAAGCGCCAATGTAACTGTTGAAGAGGCTGTGGCACTGGTTAAGGCCAATGCGACGGCTAAATTCGACGAGACAATTGAAATTGCAATGGTGCTGGGTGTTGACCCGCGCCACGCCGACCAGATGGTTCGCGGTGTTGTGTCCTTGCCATCCGGCTCGGGTAAAACAATGCGCGTAGCTGTTTTTGCCCGTGATGCGAAAGCTGACGAGGCCAAAGCGGCTGGTGCAGACATCGTTGGTGCAGAAGACCTGATGGAAAGCATTCAGCAGGGCAACCTCGATTTCGATCGTTGTATTGCCACGCCGGACATGATGCCAATCGTTGGTCGTCTGGGCAAAATTCTTGGCCCACGCAACCTGATGCCAAACCCGCGGGTTGGTACTGTTACTATGGACATCAAGGCTGCTGTTGAAGCTGCCAAAGGTGGCGAAGTGCAGTTCCGTGCTGAAAAAGCCGGTGTTGTACACGCTGGTATCGGCAAAGCATCGTTTGACGAGGCGGCTATGGTCGCTAATGTTAAAGCGTTTGTTGCGGCGGTTCACAAAGCCCGCCCATCCGGTGCCAAAGGCGCCTATATGAAAAAGATTTCGCTTAGCTCCACTATGGGCCCGGGCGTATCAATCGACGTCAGCAAAGCTGTCGCCGAATAAAGAATTCCCTCGCTTAACGGCGGGGGATGTTTCGGGCTAGCAATAGCCCAACTGTCCAAGATGGCGGGTGACCTTCGGGTCGTAATTCCTGCCTGAGACGGGGAACGATCAGAATCAAACGGGTTTAGCACTCGGGCGAATTTGGCGGGAACCTGGACACCCGAACGCTGGAACGTAAGTTTCAGTGAATATGAGCCGGAAGGGGAGACCCTTCTATAATTTGGAGTAATATTGTGGATAGAGCCCAAAAAGAAGGCGTGATCGAAGAACTCGGTCAAATCTTTACGGACTCTGGTGTCGTCGTAGTTGCACGCTATGAAGGCCTCACAGTTGCAGAGATGTCGGATCTACGTCATCGCGTAAGCGATGCCGGTGGAGCCGTACGTGTCGCCAAAAACAAGCTCGCCAAAATCGCTCTTGAGGGCAAACCGACCGCTGCTATGGCCGATTTGCTTACAGGAATGACTGTCTTCGCATACTCGGACGATCCGGTTGCAGCAGCGAAAGCTGTTCAAGCCTTTGTCAAAGACAACGACAAACTCGTTGTTCTAGGCGGATCCATGGGTGAGGACGTTCTCGACCCAGCCGGTGTTAAAATGGTTGCAGCCATGCCGTCGCGTGATGAGCTTCTTGCTTCTATCGCTTCGATATTGGGTGCTCCTGCTAGCAACATCGCTGGTGCGATTGGCGCGCCTGCTTCGAACATCGCGGGTATTCTTTCTACCCTCGAAGATCGGGCAGCGGCGTAAGTCTTAATGCAATTGTTGGGCCGGAAGAGTTCGCAAGAACGACACTGGAACACATCGAAACTGAAACGGAAAAGTAAAATGGCTGATCTGAAAAAAATGGCTGAAGAGATCGTGGGTCTTACCCTTCTCGAAGCTGCAGAACTAAAAAATATCCTTAAAGACGAGTACGGCATCGAGCCTGCTGCTGGTGGCGCTGTTGTAATGGCTGCTGCTGACGCTGGTGAAGCTGCTGCTGAAAAAGACGAGTTCGACGTTATTCTGGTTTCCTTTGGAGAGAAGAAAATCGCCGTGATCAAAGAAGTTCGCGCCATCACTGGCCTGGGCCTCAAAGAAGCTAAAGACGTTGTAGACGCAGGCGGCAAAACCGTTAAAGAAGCCGTTTCCAAAGCTGAAGCTGAAGAGATCAAAGGCAAGCTTGAAGCTGCTGGCGCAACTGTCGAGATTAAATAATTTGACGCGGCGTTCGCTGCGTTAACAAAACAAGGCTGGATCCGGTTTTAATCGGGTCCGGCTGTTTGCGTCTCTCAAGGTAGTTGCTGACTATCTTGAAAGGTGCAGACCTTCCGGAAGCGAGATGTGGGAGTTTCGCAAGAATTGGTAGGTGTCGCCGCAAGGCTTTGATATGCGTTCCCAGTCGCATGTCGGGCGTTGAAAACTAAGTTAGGATTAGCATGCCCAAGACGCATTCAGGCCACAAACGTGTCCGTAAGTATTATGGCAAAATCCGCGAAGTAGCGGTAATGCCGAACCTTATTCAGGTTCAGAAAAGTTCATATAAACTTTTCCTCAATTCCGGCGATCAAGATGAACCGATGGACGGCCAAGGTATCAACGCTGTTTTCCAGTCGGTCTTCCCGATCAAGGATTTCAACGAAACTTCGGTTCTGGAGTTCGTCAAGTACACGCTCGAGAAGCCGAAGTACGACGTAGAAGAGTGCATGCAGCGCGACATGACATATGGCGCCCCGCTGAAGGTTACTCTCCGTCTGATCGTGTTTGATGTGGACGAAGATACGGGCGCACGCTCGGTCAAGGACATCAAAGAGCAAGACGTGTTCATGGGCGAGATGCCCCTGATGACACCGAACGGCACATTTGTGGTTAACGGCACCGAGCGTGTGATCGTTTCCCAGATGCACCGCTCGCCCGGTGTGTTCTTTGACCATGACAAGGGTAAAACCCACAGTTCGGGCAAATTGCTGTTCACCTCGCGGATCATTCCCTACCGCGGTAGCTGGCTGGACTTCGAGTTCGACGCCAAAGACATTATTTACGCACGGATCGACCGTCGCCGTAAACTTCCTGTAACCACGCTGCTTTATGCGCTGGGTCTGGATCAGGAAGGCATTTGCGACGCGTATTACGAGACCGTGAAATACAAGCAGAACAAAAAGAAAAAGGGTTGGACCACCAAGTTCTTCCCCGAGCGCGTCAAGGGCACCAAGCCTTTGTTCGACATTATTGATGCGAAAACCGGTGAAGTTATTGCCGAAGCTGGCAAGAAGGTGACACCGCGCACAGTCAAGAAACTGATCGATGAGGGTAAAGTTAAAAACATCCTCGTCCCGTTCGATCAGATCATTGGCCGTTACTCCGCAAAAGACATCATCAACGAAAAAACTGGCGAGATCTGGGTCGAAGCCGGTGGTGAGTTGACATGGGATATCGATGCGAAAACCGAAGAGGTTTCCGGTACGCTGAAAACCTTGCTCGACAATGGTGTGACCGACATTCCGACACTGGACATCGATAACATCAATGTTGGCGGCTATATCCGCAACACAATGGCGGTTGATAAAAACATGAACCGCGACGGCGCGCTCATGGATATTTACCGCGTTATGCGTCCGGGCGAGCCTCCGACCGTTGAAGCCTCGGCTGCAATGTTCGAAAGCATGTTCTTCAATAATGATCGCTACGACTTGTCGGCTGTTGGTCGTGTGAAAATGAACATGCGTCTTAATCTCGATGCACCAGACGAGTTGCGGATTTTGCGTAAAGAAGACATCATTTCCGTTGTCAAAGCGCTAGCCGATCTTCGCGACGGCAAAGGCGGCATCGACGACATCGACCACCTTGGCAACCGTCGTGTGCGTTCCGTTGGCGAGCTGATGGAAAACCAGTACCGCGTTGGCCTGCTTCGTATGGAGCGCGCTATCAAGGAACGTATGTCTTCCGTTGAAATCGACACGATCATGCCGCAAGACCTGATCAACGCCAAACCGGCAGCGGCTGCTGTTCGTGAATTCTTCGGCTCCTCGCAGCTGTCGCAGTTCATGGACCAAACCAACCCGCTGTCCGAGGTGACCCACAAACGTCGCCTTTCAGCGCTTGGACCTGGTGGTCTGACACGCGAACGTGCGGGCTTTGAAGTTCGCGACGTTCACGCAACGCATTACGGTCGTATGTGTCCGATTGAAACGCCGGAGGGGCCGAACATTGGTCTAATCAACTCCCTCGCTTCTTTCGCGAAAGTTAACAAATACGGCTTCATCGAAACACCTTATCGCAAGGTTATTAACGGTCAGGTAACGGACGAAGTTCAGTACATGTCCGCGACCGAAGAAATGCGTCACGTTGTGGCGCAGGCCAACGCGCAGATCGACGAAAATGGTCGTTTTGTCAACGATCTGGTTTCGACCCGTGCGTCTGGCGACTATAAGTTGAGCTTGGCTGAAGACGTCGATCTTATGGACGTTAGCCCGCGCCAACTGGTGTCGGTTGCGGCCTCGCTGATCCCGTTCCTAGAGAACGACGATGCGAACAGGGCCTTGATGGGTTCCAACATGATGCGTCAGGCTGTGCCGCTAATTAAGGCCGAGGCTCCGCTGGTTGGTACCGGTATCGAGGAAATTGTGGCTCGGGATTCCGGTGCTGCGATTACGGCCAAGCGTGGCGGTATCATCGACCAAGTTGACGCGATGCGTATCGTTGTCAAAGCCACCGAAGATATGGAGCCGGGCGATCCGGGCGTGGACATCTATCGTCTGCGTAAATTCCAGCGCTCGAACCAGAACACCTGTATTAACCAACGCCCACTGGTGAAGGTTGGTGACAAGGTTCGGAAGGGCGAAGTTATTGCTGACGGTCCATCGACTGATATCGGTGAATTGGCGCTTGGTAAAAACGTGCTCGTCGCGTTTATGCCTTGGAATGGCTACAACTACGAAGATTCAATTCTGATCTCCGAGCGTATTGTTAAGGATGACGTCTTCACCTCGATCCACATCGAGGAATTCGAAGTCGCCGCCCGTGACACCAAACTAGGACCAGAAGAAATCACCCGCGATATTCCGAATGTCGGTGAGGAAGCACTACGCAACCTCGACGAAGCAGGGATCGTTTATATCGGTGCCGAAGTTGGCCCGGGTGACATTCTGGTTGGTAAAATCACGCCAAAAGGCGAAAGCCCGATGACGCCGGAAGAAAAACTTCTTCGTGCGATCTTTGGCGAGAAAGCCTCCGACGTTCGCGACACATCCATGCGCCTGAAACCTGGTGACTTTGGTACGGTTGTAGAAGTTCGCGTATTCAACCGCCACGGTGTGGAGAAGGACGAACGTGCCCTCCAGATCGAGCGTGAAGACGTTGAACAACTAAGCCGTGACCGCGACGACGAGTTGGCGATTTATGATCGCAACATTTACAACCGTCTGAAGGTGCTGATCCTTGGCAAGAAGGCCGTTAAAGGCCCCAAAGGCGTGAAACCCGGTTCCCAGATTACCGAGGAACTGCTGGAAACCCTAAGCCGTGGTCAATGGTGGCAGCTTGCATTGTCGGAAGACAAGGATGCGTCTGAAGTTGAAGCCCTGAACGCGCAGTACGAAGCGCAGAAGGCTGCATTGCAGGCGCGTTTCGACGACAAGGTCGAGAAAATTCGCCGCGGCGATGATCTGATGCCAGGTGTTATGAAAATGGTCAAAGTCTTTATTGCCGTGAAGCGCAAGCTTCAGCCCGGTGATAAAATGGCTGGTCGCCACGGCAACAAAGGCGTTATTTCCCGCGTTGTACCGGAAGAGGATATGCCATTCCTCGCCGATGGTACGCCGGTCGATTTCTGTCTGAACCCGCTGGGTGTGCCGTCGCGTATGAACGTTGGCCAAATTCTTGAAACGCATATGGGTTGGGCCGCGCGCGGTCTGGGTAAAGCCATCGGTGATGCGTTGCAGGAATACCAGCGTTCCGGTGATATGACGCCTGTTCAGGACACTATGAAAGTGGCTTACGGCGCTGACCTCTATGACGAGGTTCTGGCTAAAATGGATCAGGACGAGCTTCTCGAAGCTGCGGGCAATGTCACCAACGGTGTGCCAATCGCAACGCCTGTTTTTGACGGTGCCAAAGAGGCAGACGTGAACGATGCGCTGATCCGTGCAGGGCTGGATACATCCGGTCAGTCAATTCTGTTTGACGGTCTCACAGGCGAGCAGTTTACGCGCCCTGTCACTGTTGGCATGAAGTATATCCTGAAACTGCATCACCTCGTGGACGACAAAATCCACGCGCGTTCCACTGGTCCGTACAGCCTCGTGACCCAGCAGCCGCTGGGTGGTAAAGCGCAGTTCGGTGGCCAGCGCTTCGGCGAGATGGAGGTCTGGGCACTTGAAGCCTACGGCGCTGCATACACCTTGCAGGAGATGTTGACAGTCAAGTCGGATGATGTTGCTGGCCGTACCAAAGTGTACGAAAGCATCGTCAAAGGCGAGGACAACTTCGAGGCTGGCGTGCCAGAATCGTTCAACGTATTGGTCAAGGAAATCCGCTCGCTCGGTTTGAATATCGAGTTACTGAATTCGGAGGATGAATCATGAACCACGAAATCACAAACAACCCGTTTAATGCGGTCCAGCCAGTGAAGACTTTTGACGAAATCAAAATCTCTCTGGCCTCGCCAGAGCGGATTTTGTCATGGTCTTTCGGCGAGATTAAAAAGCCGGAAACCATCAACTATCGTACGTTCAAGCCAGAACGCGACGGTCTTTTCTGCGCGCGTATCTTTGGCCCGATCAAAGATTATGAATGCCTGTGCGGAAAATATAAACGCATGAAGTATCGCGGTGTTACCTGCGAGAAATGTGGTGTTGAGGTAACTTTGCAGAAGGTCCGCCGCGAGCGCATGGGTCACATCGACCTTGCCGCTCCTGTGGCCCACATCTGGTTCCTCAAATCGCTGCCATCCCGCATCGGTCTGATGCTGGACATGACTTTGCGCGATCTGGAACGCATCCTGTACTTTGAACAGTATGTTGTGATCGAGCCGGGTCTTACAGACCTGAACCACGGCCAGCTTATGACCGAAGAAGAGTTCATGGATGCGCAGGACCAGTTCGGCGATGACGCTTTCACCGCCGGTATCGGTGCTGAAGCCATCCGCGAAATGCTGGCTGCGATTGATCTGGACGCCGAAGCCGAACAGCTGCGTGCTGATCTGGCCGTGGCAACTGGCGAGCTGAAACCAAAGAAAATCATCAAGCGCCTAAAACTTGTTGAAAACTTCCGTGGTTCCGGCAACCGTCCCGAGTGGATGGTTCTGACCGTGATCCCTGTGATCCCGCCAGAATTGCGCCCATTGGTTCCACTAGACGGTGGCCGTTTCGCAACGTCGGATCTGAACGATCTGTACCGCCGCGTTATCAACCGTAACAACCGTCTTAAACGCCTGATCGAGCTTCGTGCGCCGGATATCATCATCCGCAACGAGAAACGCATGTTGCAGGAATCTGTGGATGCGCTGTTCGACAACGGCCGTCGTGGTCGCGTAATCACGGGTGCCAACAAGCGTCCGTTGAAATCGCTGTCCGACATGCTGAAAGGTAAACAGGGCCGTTTCCGCCAGAACCTTTTGGGCAAACGCGTCGATTTCTCGGGTCGCTCGGTCATTGTGACTGGTCCGGAATTGAAACTGCATCAATGTGGTCTTCCCAAGAAGATGGCGTTGGAGCTGTTCAAACCGTTCATCTACTCGCGTCTTGAAGCCAAAGGTCTGTCCACAACTGTGAAGCAGGCCAAGAAGCTGGTTGAAAAAGAGCGTCCAGAAGTTTGGGATATCCTCGACGAGGTTATCCGCGAGCATCCGGTCATGCTGAACCGTGCGCCAACGCTGCACCGTTTGGGCATTCAGGCGTTCGAACCTGTTCTGATCGAGGGTAAAGCCATCCAGCTTCACCCGCTGGTTTGTGCCGCGTTCAACGCCGATTTCGACGGCGACCAAATGGCGGTTCACATTCCCCTGAGCCTCGAGGCGCAGTTGGAAACCCGTGTTCTGATGATGTCGACAAACAACGTTCTGTCACCATCCAACGGCAAACCGATTATCGTTCCTTCGCAGGATATGATTTTGGGCCTCTACTACATTACGCTCGAGCGTAAAGGTATGGTGGGTGAGGGCATGGCCTTCGCTTCCATGGCAGAGGTCGACCACGCGTTGAACAATGGCGTTGTGCATTTGCACGCCAAAATCACCGCACGGATCGAGCAGATCGACGCCGAGGGCAACGCCTATATGGAACGTGTAGAAACCACGCCGGGCCGTTTGCGTCTTGGCCAGTTGCTACCAAAAAACCACAAGGCTCCGTTCTCGATCGTGAACCGTCTGCTTCGCAAGAAGGAAGTCGGCGATGTGATTGATGTGGTTTACCGTCACTGTGGCCAGAAAGAATCCGTTATTTTCTGTGACCAGATCATGACGCTCGGTTTCCACGAGTCCTTCAAGGCCGGTATTTCGTTTGGTAAGGATGACATCATCATCCCTGACACCAAATGGGATTTGGTGAACGCGACCCGCGATCAGGTTAAAGAATTCGAGAAACAGTATATGGACGGCCTGATTACTCAGGGCGAGAAATATAACAAAGTTGTCGATGCCTGGTCGAAATGTTCCGACGTTGTTGCGGAAGCGATGATGGGCGAGATTTCGAAAACGCACCTTGATAAAGACGGTTCTGAAATGGAGCCGAACTCGGTTTACATGATGTCCCACTCCGGTGCGCGTGGCTCCCCTGCGCAGATGAAACAGCTGGGCGGGATGCGCGGTTTGATGGCCAAGCCTAACGGCGAGATCATCGAAACACCGATTATCTCGAACTTTAAAGAGGGTCTTTCGGTGCTGGAGTACTTCAACTCCACCCACGGGGCGCGTAAAGGTCTGGCGGATACGGCGTTGAAAACGGCTAACTCCGGTTACCTGACACGTCGTCTGGTGGATGTGGCACAGGATTGTATCGTTAAGATTGACGATTGTGGCACCGAACGCTCGATCACGGCGAAGGCTGCTGTCAGCGATGGGGAAATCATCAGCTCCATGTCTGAACGCATTCTGGGTCGTACCGCGGCCGAAGATGTTCTACATCCGAAAACCGGTGAAATCCTTGTTCGTCGCAACGAATTGATGGACGAGCGTGCATCCGAGGCTGTCGAGGAAGCCAACGTTCCCTCGATGCTGATCCGCAGCCCGCTGACTTGTGAAGCTGATGATGGCATTTGCGCCACTTGTTATGGTCGTGATTTGGCACGTGGTACCCGGGTTAATCCGGGCGAGGCTGTCGGCATTATCGCCGCGCAGTCGATCGGCGAGCCGGGCACACAGTTGACCATGCGTACATTCCACATTGGTGGTATCGCGCAGGGTGGCTCGCAGTCGTTCCAGGAATCCAACAGCGAGGGTAAAGTCGAGTTCCGCAAAGCGAGCATCATCGTAAATGCTGATAAAGAGCAGGTCGTGATGGGTCGTAACATGGAGCTGGTGATCGTCGATGAAAACGGTGGCGAGCGCGCGTCTTACAAATTGACATACGGCACAACCGTGCTGGTCAAGAAGGGTAAGAAAATCAAGCGTGGCGAGAAGCTGTTTGAATGGGATCCGTATGCGCTGCCAATTATCGCGGAACAAGCCGGTGTGGCGAAGTTCGTCGACCTGATGCCAGGCATGTCTATCCGTGAAGAAACCGATGATGCGACGGGCATGACCCAGCGTATCGTTATGGATTGGCGCACCGCCCCTAAAGGCAACGACCTGAAACCCGAGATCATCGTGATGGACCCTGAAACCGGCGAACCCGTTCGTCTGGCAAATGGCCACCCCGAAGTTCACACTATGTCGGTTGATGCGATTTTGTCCGTTGAAGACGGCCAAGAGATCAAAGCCGGTGACGTTATCGCACGTATCCCGCGCGAGGGTGCCAAGACAAAAGACATCACCGGTGGTCTGCCGCGTGTTGCCGAGTTGTTCGAGGCCCGTCGCCCTAAAGACCACGCGATCATCGCCGAGATTGATGGCCACGTGACCTTTGGCAAGGACTACAAGAACAAACGTCGTATCTCGATTGTGCCTGTGGATGACACGCAGGAACCGGTCGAATATATGGTGCCAAAAGGTAAGCACATTCCTGTTCAGGAAGGGGATTTCATCCAGAAGGGCGAATACCTGATGGACGGCAATCCGGCCCCGCATGACATTCTGAATGTTATGGGCGTCGAGGCTTTGGCTGACTATATGATCGACGAAGTTCAGGCGGTGTATCGTTTGCAAGGTGTGAAAATCAACGACAAGCACATCGAGGTTATTGTTCGCCAGATGCTCCAGAAATGGGAAATTGCAACGTCCGGTGGCACAACCTTGCTGAAAGGCGAGCATGTCGACAAAGCCGAGTTCGTGGAGGCAAACGAGGAAGCCGTTGCCAACGGTCGCGAGCCGGCAACCGGTGGCCCGATCCTGCTTGGCATCACCAAGGCCAGCTTGCAGACACGCTCGTTCATCTCTGCGGCATCGTTCCAGGAAACCACACGGGTTCTGACCGAGGCTGCCACGCAAGGTAAGGTTGACAAGCTGATCGGCCTGAAAGAGAACGTGATCGTTGGTCGCCTTATTCCGGCTGGTACGGGTTCGGCAACGTTTGAGATCAAACGGATCGCAACACTGCGCGACGCCAAGATCATCGCACAGCGTCAAGCCGAGGCGGTTGCAGTCGCAGCCCTCGAGGACAAGACAGCAGAAGAGAAGCCACCTACGGACGCTGCAAGCCTGTTCAACTAGTCGCAGCAACCCAGAATTAAAAAAGCCCCGCTGGAAACGGCGGGGCTTTTTTGTTGGCTTAGTCTGATCGCCAATAATCGCCAGCGAGCGCTTTGTGCTTCAAAAACCGTGGATCATCGTTTGGTGCGGTATTGGTTAGCTTAGACAGTCGCTTCACATAATTTGCGCAACAGTTATGGTGCATTTTAAATATGTGGTCATGATCAACCAGTTTTTTGTATTCAGCCTCAAATGCGTCCTCTCGGGATTGAGCAGACAGGTCTTCGATATCGTTGCAATCATATAGCGCCAAAAACTCCGCGTTGTGCCGGTGTATTCTCTGAGACCCGCTCAATTGGGTTCCTTTCAGGGAAAAACTCTCCAGTGATTTGATTGCGTAATGATTAACCTGTGCCGCTGAATGCGTAATCCGTCGTTTGGCGCTTTCCCGATAATGTTGCGGTGGTTTGGTTAGCCGGATGGCCTTGATATGCACACCTTCGCTATCAACCCAGATGTTCGCCCCGCCCCAGTCCTTAGAAAAATTGACAGGGCCGTGTTCCTCCAGTCGGCCAAACAAATGTAAATCGCGAAAGATGGATTTGAAAAACACGTTAGCCTCGACCTGCCCGTCAGCCGCTCGCGTAAACTGATGTCTAAGAAACTTGTCTTGCCATTTGTTGATGCCATTGCTTCCGAAAGCTTTCCAATTGATCGCCATGCCAAGACAGTTTTGCCCATTATTCACGACAAGATCGTGGATTGTGCCATCACCGACAAAAACCTGTAAGTATTCATCTATATCCATCGCCATCACCCAATCAGCAGCGAGAACCCGCGGGTCTTTGTGTGCTTTTCGATAAGCGTTCCGAACCGGAGATTCGTTTTTACGCGGGTAGTGGCGCAGATGGCGAACCAGCCCGAGTTCCTCCAATGCATCCAGCATATCGTCGGAGCCGTCCGTGCAGTCATGCGTTAACACTACAATATCATCAAACCCTATCGCGCGATGCCATGCGATCCATTCCAGCAGGAACGGGCCCTCATTACGGGCAGGGCTTACAAGGCAGACTTCGGGTTTGCGCGGCATCTATGAATATTCCGATAATTCCTGCGCTTGAGACTATCCATGGGCCCTCTTTGTGTAAACCGCCAGAGGCGGATTCGCGGTGCCGAAAGGCTTGGGTTGAAGTTGGCGGGAAGGGGGGGTAATCAACAACAGAGGCACGCCGTAAATGTTCAGTAATACTTGAGTTATACGCGACTTTTAAACCAACGCATGAATCCTGTTATACACCTGTTGACAAGTCGCCCGACTCCTTCTATTTATCCCCTCGCTCGGGTGAGGCAACTGCCGATACCCGATACAAGCCACAATCTGGCGGTCAAGATCTAGGTTCAAACCTCGATCCTCTGGAATTTCGCTGCACTCGGGTCGTAAGACTTTGGGCGCGGCATTTTGGCGTTTTGCACATTCGGTGCATGGCGCGTTGAAACTGGTTGCACGGGGTTATTGCCGAATGCCAACGATACAACAGCTTATCCGCAAGCCGCGGAAGCCGAAAGTAAAGCGTCAGAAATCGATGCATCTGCAGGCTTGTCCGCAGAAGCGCGGCGTTTGTACGCGCGTATATACAACGACACCCAAGAAGCCGAACTCGGCCATGCGTAAGGTTGCCAAAGTGCGCCTGACAAACGGTTTTGAGGTCATCTGCTATATTCCGGGTGAGAAACATAACCTTCAGGAGCACTCGGTTGTGCTTATCCGTGGCGGTCGTGTGAAAGATTTGCCCGGTGTCCGTTACCACGTTCTGCGCGGTGTGCTGGATACCCAAGGCGTTAAAGATCGTCGTCAACGTCGTTCGAAATACGGCGCCAAGCGTCCTAAATAAGGAGAAAGCAGTATGTCCCGACGTCATGCCGCCGAGAAACGTATAGTTTTGCCGGACGCCAAATATGGTGACCGCATTCTGACGAAATTCATGAACAACCTGATGATGGACGGTAAAAAATCCATCGCCGAGCGTATCGTTTACGGTGCCCTTGATCGCGTTGAAGGCAAGCTGAAGCGTGCACCTGTCGAGGTGTTCCACGAGGCTCTGGAAAACATCAAACCATCGGTCGAGGTTCGCTCCCGCCGTGTTGGTGGTGCAACGTACCAGATCCCCGTTGAGGTTCGCCCAGAGCGCCGTGAGGCCCTTGCGATCCGCTGGTTGATCAAAGCCGCGCGTACACGCAACGAAAACACTATGGAAGAGCGTCTTGCAGGCGAATTGATGGATGCATCCTCCTCCCGTGGTTCCGCTGTTAAGAAACGCGAAGACACTCACAAGATGGCCGATGCGAACAAAGCATTCAGCCATTACCGCTGGTAATTTTGGTTTAGGACGAGAACAATGGCTCGCGAATATCCCCTCAAGGAATACCGTAACTTTGGTATTATGGCGCACATCGATGCGGGTAAAACTACCTGTACCGAACGCATTCTGTATTACACTGGCAAGTCCCACAACATTGGCGAGGTGCATGATGGCGCCGCGACTATGGACTGGATGGAGCAGGAGCAGGAGCGTGGTATAACCATCACTTCCGCTGCTACGACGACTTTCTGGGCGCGTACAGATGACGGTGAAGTCGATCAGACCGACAAGTACCGTATGAACATCATCGACACTCCGGGTCACGTTGACTTCACTATTGAAGTTGAACGTTCCCTCGCAGTTCTCGATGGCGCGATTGCGCTGCTGGATGCCAACGCCGGTGTCGAGCCGCAGACCGAAACCGTTTGGCGTCAGGCCGACCGGTACAAGGTTCCGCGTATTGTTTTCGTCAACAAGATGGACAAAGTCGGCGCTGACTTCTTCAACTGCGTAGAGCAGATTGAAAGTCGCGTTGGTGGCAATCCTCTGCCAGTTCAGATGCCAATCGGTTCTGAAAACGAGTTTGAGGGCCTTATCGACCTGATCACCATGAAAGAATGGGTTTGGGAAGGCGAGGATCTTGGTTCTACTTGGGAAATCCGCGAAATTCGCGACAGCCTGAAAGATAAAGCTGTCGAGATGCGCGGCGAGATGATCGAAAAAGCTGTCGAAATGGACGACGACGTAATGGAAACGTACCTAGACGGTACCGAGCCAGACGTTGACACCCTTCGCAGGCTGATCCGCGCAGGCACAATTTCGATGACTTTCGTGCCTATCCTGTGTGGTTCCGCGTTCAAAAACAAAGGTGTTCAGCCGCTGTTGAACTGTGTGATCGACTTCCTGCCTAGCCCGCTAGACGTTGTTGATTACCTGGGCTTCAAACCGGGTGATGAAACCGAGACTCGTGATATCGTGCGTCGTGCAGACGACGACATGCCATTCTCTGGTCTTGCGTTCAAAATCATGAACGACCCGTTTGTTGGCACGCTGACTTTTGTGCGTGTTTATTCGGGTACATTGACCAAGGGCGACGGCATCTACAACTCTACTAAAGAGAAAAAAGAGCGTGTTGGCCGGATGATGATGATGCACTCCAATGATCGCGAAGAGATCACGGAAGCATTTGCCGGCGACATTATTGCGCTTGCAGGTCTGAAAGACACAACAACTGGCGACACACTTTGTTCGGCAAGTGATCCGGTGGTTCTGGAAACAATGACTTTCCCTGAACCAGTGATCGAGATTGCTGTCGAGCCTAAGACCAAAGCCGACCAAGAACGTATGTCTGCCGGTCTTGCACGTCTAGCCGCCGAAGATCCATCGTTCCGCGTTGAAACCGATTTTGAATCCGGTCAGACAATCATGAAGGGCATGGGCGAGCTTCACCTCGACATCCTCGTTGATCGTCTACGGCGTGAATTCAAGGTTGAGGCCAACATTGGTGCACCGCAAGTTGCTTACCGCGAAACTATTTCGCATGAAGCCGATGTTGACTACACCCACAAGAAACAATCTGGTGGTTCCGGTCAGTTCGCGCGCATCAAAATGACGTTGATGCCAACCAAGCCGGGCGAAGGTTATTCCTTCGAGTCCAAAATCGTTGGTGGTGCTATTCCCAAGGAATACATCCCGGGCGTTGAAAAAGGCATCCTTTCGGTAATGGACAGCGGCCCTCTGGCTGGCTTCCCGGTTATCGACTTCAAGGTTGTTTTGTACGACGGTGGATACCACGATGTTGACTCCAGCGTTCTGGCCTTTGAAATTGCGGCACGTGCTGCGATGCGCGAAGGTATGCGGGCCGCTGGCGCCAAGTTGCTAGAGCCGATTATGAAAGTCGAAGTGATTACACCTGAAGAATATACAGGCGGCATCATCGGCGATCTGACTTCCCGTCGCGGGATGGTTCAGGGCCAGGATACACGCGGCAACGCGATTGTTATCGACGCTTTTGTACCGCTTGCGAACATGTTCGGGTACATTAATAACCTGCGTTCCATGTCCTCTGGTCGTGCGAACTTTAGTATGCAGTTTGACCACTACGACGCGGTCCCGGCTGCAATCTCGAAAGAAATTCAGGAAAAGTTTGCCTGATCTGAAAACCACAGGTCAGCACCCTGACCAAAATTTAATGGAGGCCTATCATGGGTAAGGAAAAGTTTGAACGCACCAAACCACACGTTAACGTCGGCACAATCGGCCACGTTGACCACGGTAAAACGACACTGACAGCGGCGATCACCAAGCAGTTCGGTGAATTCCAGTCGTATGACAGCATCGATTCAGCGCCAGAAGAAAAAGCACGCGGGATCACCATCTCGACAGCACACGTCGAGTATGAGACTGAAGCACGTCACTACGCTCACGTTGATTGCCCGGGCCACGCCGATTATGTGAAAAACATGATCACTGGTGCGGCACAGATGGACGGCGCTATTCTGGTTGTGAACGCAGCCGACGGCCCTATGCCACAGACACGCGAGCACATCCTGCTCGGTCGTCAGGTTGGCATTCCGTACATGGTTGTCTACATGAATAAAGTTGATCAGGTTGACGACGACGAGTTGTTGGAACTGGTTGAAATGGAAATTCGTGAGCTTCTGACCGAATACGGTTACCCGGGCGACGACATTCCTGTGATCATGGGTTCTGCCCTTGCAGCACTTGAAGATCGCGATCCAGAGATCGGTGAAAAATCCATCGCTAAACTGATGGCTGCTGTCGACGAGTACATCCCGATACCACAGCGTGATATTGACAAGCCGTTCCTTCTGCCAATCGAGGATGTGTTCTCGATTTCCGGTCGCGGTACTGTTGTAACAGGCCGTATTGAACGTGGCATTGTTAATATTGGTGACGAACTTGAAATCGTCGGCATCAGAGACACCATTAAAACAACTTGTACCGGCGTTGAAATGTTCCGCAAATTGCTGGACCGTGGAGAAGCTGGCGACAATGTTGGTGTTCTTATCCGCGGTATCGACCGTGCTTCGGTTGAGCGCGGTCAGGTTCTGGTTAAGCCGGGTTCGGTTAAGCCACACACCAAGTTCGAAGCAGAAGTATATATTCTGACTAAAGAAGAAGGCGGTCGTCACACGCCATTCTTCAAGAACTACCGTCCACAGTTCTACTTCCGTACAACGGATGTTACCGGTACTGTTACCCTGCCTGAAGGCGTGGAAATGGTGATGCCGGGCGACAACCTGAAGTTCGACGTTGAACTGATCGCTCCAATCGCGATGGAAGACAAACTACGTTTCGCGATCCGCGAAGGTGGCCGTACTGTTGGTTCGGGCGTTGTGTCCAAAATCATCGAGTAAGCACTCGAGCACTTAGTCATGTGACCGAGGTATGATCCTCGGTCACGTTTAATTTTCACTGCAGCCACAGAGGCAACAAAATGCAGAGTCAAAATATTCGCATCCGGCTTAAAGCCTTCGATTTCCGTGTACTGGACGCCAGCACAGCTGAAATCGTTAATACGGCCAAACGTACGGGCGCTACGGTGCGCGGTCCTATTCCGCTACCGACACATATCGAAAAGTTCACGGTTCTTCGTGGCCCGCACATCGACAAAAAGTCGCGCGAGCAATTCGAAATCCGGACGCACAAGCGTCTGTTGGACATTGTTAACCCCACACCACAGACTGTGGACGCGCTGATGAAGCTCGACCTTGCTGCTGGCGTGGACGTTGAAATCAAGCTTTAGGGGGCCAAGATTATGCGTTCTGGAGTAATCGCCAAGAAACTGGGCATGACCCGGTTGTTCTTAGAGGACGGTCGGCAGATTCCTGTTACCGTGCTTCAAATGGAAAACGTGCAAGTTGTTGCGCAGCGCACCACCGAGCGTGATGGCTATACCGCCGTTCAGCTGGGTGCAGGCAAAGCAAAAGTAAAACGCACAAGCAAAGGCATGCGTGGCCATTTCGCAGCGGCTAAAGTAGAGCCGAAGCGTAAAATTGCCGAGTTCCGCGTATCTGCTGACAATCTGATCGAGGTTGGTGCTGAAATCACCGCTGACCACTATCTTGAAGGTCAGTTCGTGGATATCGCTGGCACATCGATCGGTAAAGGTTTCCAAGGGGCTATGAAGCGTCACAACTTCAAAGGCCTTCGTGCGACCCACGGTGTATCTGTTTCGCACCGCCCGCACGGCTCTACTGGTCAGTGTCAGGATCCGGGTAAAGTTTTCAAAGGCAAGAAAATGGCTGGTCACATGGGCTCTGTGCGCGTGACTACGCAGAACTTGCAAGTGATGAAAACCGATGCGGAACGTGGCTTGATCATGATCAAAGGCGCCGTTCCGGGTTCCCGTGGTGGTTGGGTGACAATCAAGGATGCGGTCAAGAAAGCTGCACCCGAGGGTCTTCCAATGCCAGCGGCCATTCGTGCTACTGCAACTGAAGCTGCGGCTGAGAAAGCCCCTGAAGGAGGCGTTGAAGAATGAAAACTGATGTAATCAAACTCGACGCAGGCAAGGCCGGTACAATTGAACTGTCCGATGCCATCTTCGGTCTAGAGCCACGTGCAGACATCCTGCACCGCATGGTTCGCTACCAGCTGGCCAAACGCCAAGCGGGCACTCACAAAGTGAAAACCCGTTCGGAAACCAGCTATTCGACCAAGAAGATCTATCGCCAAAAAGGCACCGGTGGCGCTCGTCACGGTTCCCGCAATGCGCCGATCTTCCGTGGTGGTGGTGTCTACAAAGGCCCAACTCCGCGTAGCCACGCACATAACCTGACCAAGAAGTTTCGCGCGCTTAGCCTGAAACATGCTTTGTCTGCAAAAGTTGCGGCCGGCGAGCTGGTTATTATCGAGGACGCGATCTTGTCCGATGGTAAGACCAAAATGCTTGCTACTGTGATCAAGGATATGGGCTGGAAACGCACATTGGTCATTGATGGTGCGGAAGTGAATGAAAACTTCGCCCGCGCTGCGCAAAACATTGAAGGCGTTGATGTACTGCCATGTGCCGGTGCGAATGTTTATGACATTCTGCGTCGCGACACTCTGGTTCTTACAAAAGCCGCCGTCGTAGCATTGGAGGCACGCCTGTCATGACTACCAAAGCCCAACAGTATGATGTGATCCGCAAACCGATCATCACCGAAAAAGCAACCATGGCTTCCGAGCATAATGCCGTTGTTTTCGAAGTGGCGATTGACGCGAATAAACCACAGATCAAACAAGCTGTAGAAAGCCTCTTTAATGTTAAGGTGAAAGCGGTTAATACCTCGATTACCAAAGGCAAGGTCAAGCGTTTCAAGGGGAAACTCGGCAAGCGCAAAGACATCAAAAAAGCTTATGTGACACTGCACGAAGGTAGCACCATCGACGTGTCCACAGGTCTTTAAGCCTTAACGAAATTACTAGACGGTCCCCTCGGGGGCCGTTTTTCCTCGCCGACCTTCGGGGCGGTTTACTCGAATTCAGGTGCAAGCCTGAAATATAACGGAAGACAGATAAGATGGCACTAAAGTCGTATAAACCGACGACGCCAGGCCAACGTGGGTTGGTTCTGATTGACCGTTCGGAGCTTTGGAAAGGACGTCCTGTCAAATCCCTCACAGAGGGTTTGAGCAAAAAGGGCGGTCGGAACAACACCGGACGGATCACTATGCGTCGCAAAGGTGGTGGTGCAAAGCGCCTCTACCGCATCATGGATTTCAAACGTCGCAAGTTTGATATGCCGGCAACTGTTGAGCGTATCGAATACGATCCCAACAGAACAGCCTTCATCGCACTGATTCGCTATGAAGACGGTGTTCTGAACTACATTCTGGCCCCTCAGCGTCTCGCCGTCGGTGACAAAGTTATCGCATCAGCCAAGGCTGACGTGAAACCGGGTAACGCAATGCCTTTCACTGGCATGCCTATCGGTACAATCATCCACAACATCGAGCTGAAAGCCGGCAAGGGCGGGCAGATTGCACGTGCCGCTGGTACCTACGCGCAGTTCGTTGGTCGTGATGGTGGCTACGCCCAGATCCGCTTGTCCTCGGGCGAGTTGCGCTTGGTTCGTCAGGAATGCATGGCCACTGTTGGCGCTGTATCCAACTCGGATCACGGCAACCAGAACCTTGGTAAGGCTGGTCGTAACCGTCACAAGGGCATCCGCCCATCCGTTCGTGGTGTTGCTATGAACCCGGTCGATCACCCCCACGGTGGTGGTGAAGGTCGTACATCCGGTGGTCGTCACCCGGTTACCCCTTGGGGCAAGCCGACTAAAGGTGCGAAAACCCGCAAGAAAAACAAAGCGTCCAGCAAGCTTATTATCCGCTCGCGTCACGCTAAGAAGAAGGGACGTTAAGCTATGGCTCGTTCTGTTTGGAAAGGTCCGTTTGTTGACTCGTATGTTCTCAAGAAAGCTGAGAAATCACGTGAGTCCGGCAAGCATGAAGTAATTAAAATCTGGTCGCGTCGCTCTACCATCCTGCCTCAGTTCGTTGGACTGACGTTTGGTGTCTATAACGGCCGCAAGCATATCCCGGTGAATGTCACCGAGGAAATGATTGGTCAGAAATTTGGCGAATACAGCCCGACCCGTACGTTCTACGGTCACGCGGCTGATAAAAAAGCGAAGCGGAAATAATCATGGGAAAGTCTAAAAGCACCCGTCGCGTCGCCGATAACGAGGCGCAGGCCATTTCGAAAATGATGCGCACCTCTGGTCAGAAACTTAATCTGGTCGCTCAGATGATCCGCAACAAGCCGGTCGGCAAAGCGCTGATTGATCTGACGTTCTCCAAGAAGCGTATTGCAGGGGATGTGAAGAAATGTCTTCAGTCCGCCATCGCAAATGCCGAAAACAACCACGGTCTGGACGTTGATCAATTGGTCATCGTAGAGGCTTACGTTGGTAAGAACCTGACTTTGAAACGTGGTCGCCCACGTGCTCGCGGTCGTTTCGGCAAGATTTTGAAACCGTTTAGCCAGCTGACCATCACGGTCCGTCAGGTATCCGCAGACGAGGAGCAAGCCTAATGGGAAATAAGATTAACCCAATCGGTCTGCGTATGCAGATCAACCGTACTTGGGACAGCCGCTGGTATGCGACATCTAAAGACTTCGGCGACTTGTTGCACGAAGATCTGGCGATCCGTGCTTACGTCAAGAAAAATCAGGTTCAGGCCGGTATTTCGCGCGTAATCATCGAGCGTCCACACAAGAAGTGTCGTGTTACGATCCATGCAGCTCGCCCCGGTGTTATCATCGGCAAGAAAGGTGCAGACATCGAAACATTGCGTAAAGCTTTGGCCAAGATGACTGACTCCGAATTGCACCTCAACATTGTTGAAGTTCGCAAGCCGGAAATCGACGCGATGCTGGTTGGCGAGAATATCGCCCAGCAGCTAGAGCGCCGTGTATCTTTCCGTCGTGCCATGAAACGCGCCGTTCAGAACGCAATGCGTATGGGTGCCCTTGGTATTCGTATCAACTGTGCTGGCCGTCTTGGTGGTGCTGAAATCGCGCGGACCGAATGGTACCGTGAAGGCCGCGTGCCTTTGCACACACTTCGCGCCGACATCGATCACGCCCAGGTAGAAGCTATGACGGCTTATGGTATCATTGGTATCAAAGTCTGGATCTTCAAAGGCGAGATTATGGAGCACGATCCGCAAGCACACGATCGTCGCATGGCTGAAATGCAAGAGGGTGGTGGCAATCGTCCACAACGCCCCCAGCGTAATCGTTAAGGGAGGGATGAATAATGCTTCAACCTAAACGTACCAAATTCCGCAAGCAATTTAAGGGCCGTATCCACGGTCTGGCTAAAGGCGGATCGGACATTAATTTCGGTCAATGGGGACTAAAAGCCACTGAACCCGACCGTATCAACGCACGTCAAATCGAGGCCGCTCGTCGTGCCATGACGCGTCACATGAAACGTCAAGGCCGTGTGTGGATCCGGATTTTCCCAGACGTCCCTGTGACAGCCAAACCTATCGAAGTTCGTATGGGTAAAGGTAAAGGCTCGATCGACCGTTGGGTTGCCAAGGTTAAACCTGGCCGCATCATGTTCGAGATCGACGGCGTATCCGAATCCGTAGCAATGGAGGCCCTGCGCCTCGCGGCCATGAAGATGTCCGTAAAATGCCGCATCGTTACCCGTGACGACTGGTAAGAACGCACATTCGGTTTAAGAATTGAAAAACCCTCGGCGGAAACGTCGGGGGTTTTTCCGTAGGGTGCGTGGTCCCCACGCACCGCTCCGACATCACCCCAACGCGCCAACTTCCGTTAACTTCGCCTCCAACCCGTCGTAATCCTGACCGTCAAACCAATGCACCTGCCAGC
>CAKZNY010000353.1 GCA_937132145.1 uncultured Paracoccaceae bacterium
CCGAGGATATCGCTGGCGCAACGCTGTTTCTGTGCGGACGTGGTGGCGCATACACCTCCGGCGCAATCATCCCGCTTGATGGCGGTATGAGCGTCGAGGCATCCCAAAACCTGTTCGCAAACGCAATGTCATGAGCTTCAAAGGTAAAACGGTACTGATCACAGGGGCCTCCGCCGGCTTTGGTGCCGCGACGGCAAAATTGTTTTCAGATGCGGGCGCGAAGCTGGTTCTGGGGGATATCTCGGCGGAGGGCCTTGGCGAAGGCCTGACCGGCGATGTTGTCACGCTTGTCGGCGATGTAAGCGATCCTGCCTACAGTAAAGAACTGGTTAAGCGCGCGATTGACACCTTCGGCGCGCTCGACATCGCGATTAACAATGCGGGCATCGTGCATGCTCCGGCCAAAATCCCCGATTTAACCGAAGCGGAATGCCGCAAGGTAATTGACGTTAACCTTTTGGGCGTATTCTGGGCGCTGCAAGCACAGCTTCCCGTCATGGAAGCACAATTCGCCAAAACCGGCGAGGGTTGCGCAATCGTTAACATCGCCTCCGTTGCGGGATTGGGCGGGGCTCCGTGGCTGTCGATCTACGGCGCATCAAAACACGGAGTCGTCGGCCTGACCCGCGCCGCCGCGTTGGAATACGCCCGCAAAGGCATCCGCGTTAACGCAATTTGCCCCAGCTTCGCCGCCACCTCGATGGCGGGTGATGCGGTTGATGATCCAGAGATCGAAGCACATATGACGCGCGGCGTTCCCATGCGTCGATTGGCAACCGTTAACGAGGTCGTTCAGGCCATATTGTGGGCCGCCGACCCTGCGAACAGTTTCACCACAGGCCAAAACATCGCAATCGACGGAGGGCTTGGCGCGCTTTAAGCTGACGCCGCGTCCTTGGTGACTCCACCAGAAAACTACGCCAGACTGCCCGAAAATACCGGAGGCTATTATGACCAACTACCCAAACATGTTCGCCCCTTTGGACCTTGGCTTTACCACGCTGAAAAACCGTGTGTTGATGGGGTCCATGCATACCAACCTCGAAGAGCTGGGTGACTGGAACCGCATCGCTGAATACTTCGGTGAACGGGCGGCGGGCGGCGTTGCGTTGATGGTCACAGGCGGCATGGCTCCGAATGTCGAGGGCGGTGTTTTGCCCGGCGCTTCGGGATTGTTCAGCGATACAGACATTGCCAACCACAGAATTGTGACGGATCGCGTACATGCCGAGGGCAGTAAAATCGCCATGCAAATCCTGCACGCCGGACGATACGCCTATACCCCCAAAGCGGTTGCGCCTTCAGCGATCAAATCCCCGATTTCGCCGTTTCCACCGACCGAGCTTGATGTCGAGGGCATAGAAAAGCAGATTGCCGATTTTGTCATCGCAGCTGAGCGCGCAAAACAGGCTGGCTATGACGGGGTCGAGATTATGGGTTCGGAGGGGTATTTACTTAACGAATTTCTGGTCACCCACACCAATAAACGCACCGATGAATGGGGCGGCACCTACGCAAACCGCATGCGCCTTCCGGTCGAAATCGTACGCCGTTGCCGCGAGGCCGTCGGGCCGAATTTCATCATCATCTATCGCATTTCCCTGATCGACCTGATCCCGAACGGTCAAACATGGGAAGAGGTCGTGACCCTCGCCAAAGCTATCGAGGCGGCTGGTGCCACAATCCTTAACACCGGCATCGGCTGGCACGAGGCGCGCATTCCGACCATCGCCACCTCGGTTCCCCGCGCGGCGTTCACGTGGCTTGCCAAGAAGTTAATGGGCGAAGTTTCCATACCGATTATCACCTCCAACCGCATCAATACGCCCGAAGTAGCTGAATCCGTGCTGGCCGAGGGATGCGCCGATATGGTTTCCATGGCGCGACCATTTTTGGCTGACAGCCAGTTTATGGCCAAAGCCGCGGCGGGTAAGGCGGATGAAATCACGCCGTGTATTGCCTGCAATCAGGCGTGTCTGGACCACACATTCGCCTTGAAAACCTCGACCTGTCTGGTTAATCCGCGCGCCTGTTATGAAACCGAACTGAATTACGATCCTGCTGAAATCATAAAATCCGTTGCAATCGTCGGCGCTGGTCCGGCGGGGTTGGCCACGGCACTGGTTGCGGCCCAGCGCGGGCATAAGGTTACGCTGTTCGATATGGCTGACAAAATCGGTGGGCAGTTGAACCTTGCCAAACAGATTCCGGGCAAAGAAGAATTCTTCGGGTTGGTCGAATACTACGCCCGAATGCTGGAGGTTTACGGGGTGAACGTGCGCCTTGGGCAACGTGTTGATGCCAACGATCTTTCCGATTTCGACGAGGTGGTAATCGCTACGGGCGTGACCCCTCGTGACCCTGAAATCAAAGGGCAGGATGGGCCGAACGTGGTAAATTACATCGATGTTCTGCGCGACAAGGTTCATGTTGGCAAACGCGTTGCCGTAATCGGTGCCGGTGGAATCGGGTTCGATGTGGCGGAATTTCTTACGCAGGAAGGTGAAAGCCCGACCCTGAATTTGGAAGAGTGGAAAGCCGAGTGGGGCGTGGGTGACCCCTCCACAACGCGCGGCGGGTTGGCCGCATCCGGCCCCAAACCCGAAGCCGCCGCACGGCAAGTCACGATGTTACAACGCAAAGCGCAAAAACTGGGCAAGGGCTTGGGCAAAACCACCGGCTGGATACATCGTGCGGCCCTTGCGATGAAAGGCGTCGAAATGATCGGCGGCGTGAACTACGAAGAAATCACCGCCGAGGGGCTGCATATCTCCACCGGCGAGGGCCGCGAAAACCCCCGATTACTGGAAGTGGACACCATCGTTCTTTGCGCCGGACAATTGCCAGAACGCCGCCTCGCCGATGCTTTGGAGGCCAAAGGCATTGCCGCACATGTGATTGGCGGTGCGGATGTGGCCGCAGAACTCGATGCGAAACGGGCGATTAATCAGGGGTCTAGATTGGCAGCCTCGTTCTAACCAAGAATGGCTGGCCCGAAGATCAAAAACAAGATCGTTACGGGCGAAACTCCGATGGCGACAGCCAGCAGGTACATCGGGAAACTGAACAGGCGGCTAAGGCCTGCCATAAACGCAATGCCGCCACCACCGCCGATGACCGAATTTCCCGGGATGTTGAACGACACGGCAATCGCGATGTAACGATGGCGCAACAGGAATGGAACGAATCGGCGGGGCGCGCGCTCAAGCAGCATATTCATGCGCTCATCCACAGGTTTTCGCGCCAAATCCCGCAACATATTGCTGATGCGTGTCATGCCCAGAAAGTCGAAACAGCCGCACAGCACTTTTTCCGGCACCAGTCGTCCGATGAAAAACCCCAAGGTCAGGCCGACGACGGTCGATAGATAAACCGGAATGGCCATCGATGTGCCGAACATAACCATCAGCCCCAGCCCGATCTCGACCCCTGGAACGAACGGCAGGGAAATTAACAAAGCGTAAAGAATTATGGCAATAACGGTTGCGCCAAAAATTACGCTCTCGTTTTCCGGTGTGATTTCCATTTTCAGCCGTTGGCTGATCCAGTCACCGGCTTGGTTGGCCAGATATGCGACAGCGACAACGGCCAATACCACCAGAATTATCCGCAGAGCTTTAGGCATTAATCCATCTCGTCCATTATACCGACCAACTCGGCGGTTATGGCGGGCTCGGACATCGCATGGCCAGCTTTAACCAGCCGCAATTGCGATTTTGGCCATAATTTATGCAGCGCATACGCGGTATGCGGAGGGCAAATCATATCGTAGCGCCCTTGCACAATATATCCGGGGATATTCCTGATTTTGCCCATATCGGTGAAAATCTGTCGGTCTTCGCGCAAGAACCCTTTGTGCGTGAAATAGTGGTTTTCAATCAGGGAAAACGCACGCGCATAATGGGCAGACACCCGCCCGCCCTGGCCTTTGGAATCGAGCGTCGCCAGCGTGTTTTCCCACGCCGCCCACGCTCTGGAGTACTTGATTATATCGGCGTCAATCTTCCCGAACAGACGTTTACGATAAGCGGCGATCATATCGTGACGCTCCTCCGCTGACACCATGCTTGTAAATGCCGCCCACGCTTCCGGCCAGAATTGTCCCGCGCCACCACCGTAAAACCAATCCAGCTCGGCTTGGGTCATTGTGAAAATACCCCGTAAAACCAGCGCATTAACCCGTATCGGGTGCGCTTGGGCATAAAGCAGGGCCAGTGTCGCGCCCCACGATCCACCAAAAACGGTCCATTTAGGAATGCCCAAATTCTCGCGGATAGCTTCGATATCCTCGACCAAATCCCATGTCGTGTTATTTTCAACACTGGCATAGGGCTTTGATCGCCCACACCCGCGTTGGTCAAACAAAATCACACGATAACGGTCAGGATCGAAAAACCGCCGCATCGACGGGCTGCACCCACCCCCCGGGCCGCCGTGCAAAACGACCACAGGTTCCCCGTCTTCACGCCCCGATTGTTCCACATAAATCGAATGCCCACCGGACACCTCTAGTGTTTGCGTATGGAACGCATCGTGGGCAGAATAAAGGCTGCGACGAGGTTCCTCGTCTTTATGGCTCGCATGTTCCAGCATATATGCTCTATTAGTTAATCATTCGCCCCAACATGGCAGGTAGAAAAGATGAGCGCAACGCAAACAGTCGATCCGGCCGAAATCGCCAAATTCGAAGCCATGTCTGCCGAGTGGTGGGATCCCAAGGGGAAATTCAAACCGCTGCACGAGATGAACCCGATTCGGCTGGAATACATCGTGCAACAAATTTGCGCGGAATTCGGTCGTGATCCAAATTCGTTGCGACCGTTTGAGGGTTTGCGGCTGTTAGACATCGGTTGCGGTGGCGGTTTGCTGTCCGAACCAATGGCACGTCTTGGCGCAACTGTGATCGGGGCCGATGCGGCGGCGGGCAATATTCCCGTAGCGCAGCTCCACGCTGAACAATCCGGTCTCGACATTGATTATCGCAATGCAACCGCCGAGGCGTTAGCCGAGGCCTCCGAGCAGTTCGACATTATATTGAATATGGAGGTCATTGAGCATGTCGCCGATCCCTTGGCGTATCTGACCGCTTGTCGTCAGTTGCTGAAACCAGGTGGATTGATGCTGTGTTCGACGCTGAACCGTAATCCCAAAAGCTATATGGCTGCAATTATCGGGGCCGAAGTGATTATGCGCTGGCTGCCACGCGGCACGCACGATTGGCACAAGTTTATAACGCCGGACGAGCTGTTCGAGTTGATTAACAACGCCGGACTTACGCCCGTTGATCGCAAAGGCTTCGTGTTCAACCCGCTTATGTGGACGTGGTCGATTTCCGATCAGGACTTGTCTGTAAATTATGTAACGGCCAGCATTAAGCCGGAATAGCTACACTTCTTTGGCTAAAAATATCCGCAGCTCTCGCAATATCGGCAAAGCGGCGCGGATTTTATCCGGACCCAGACTTTCCACCGCATCGTCAAATACAGGCGCAATCGCCCTAACGGCCTCGTCGCGCGCGGCGTGGCCTGCTGGACTTATCGACACGAACTTACGCCGCGCATCATCCCAGTCGGGGCGAATATGCACGTACCCCGCCACCTCCAGCTTCGAAAGCGTGTTGGTCATCGCCCCCTTGGTCACGTGAAATATCCGTGCCAGTTGGGCAGGGGTTTTTTCACCCCCCAATCGCGCGAAGTGGTTTAGAACGGTGAAATGAGACAGCTCCATCCCTTTGGGCAATGCGCGGCTAAAGCGGGTTCGCGTCATTTGATCCACAGCGGAAATTTCGCTGAAAAAGGCGATCGCCAACGGGTCGTTTGATAGTTTATCGGACATTACGCCTCGGGTGGTTCAAATTCGCGGTCATGCGTAAGCGAAGGAATTTTCGCCCGCGCCTTTGCAACATCGTTAAGGTCCAAATCAACAAAAGTCACGCCTTGCGTTTCGCCGCCATCGGCCAGCACCTCGCCCCAAGGGGAAATCGCGAGGGAATGGCCGTAGGTTTCACGCTTTGGCTCCTTACCCCAATCATGCGCTCCGCATTGCGCAGGGGCCAGCACAAAACACCCGTTTTCGATGGCTCGCGCGCGCAACAATGCGTGCCAATGTGCCCGCCCTGTCGGCACGGTGAACGCCGCCGGAGCGGTCAAAATCTCTGCCCCCGCTTGCGCCAATTGTCTGTAAAGATCAGGGAACCGCATGTCGTAACAGATCGTCATGCCGATATTTCCTATATCCGTTTTGGCTAATGTCGCCTTAACGCCAGGACGATAAGCGGAGGATTCGCGGTAAACTTCACCGTTGCCCAGATCGACATCGAACATGTGTATTTTGTCGTATCGCGCGGCAATTCCACCATCGGGCGAAATCAGAAAAGAGCGGTTGGCGAAGCGTTCATCCGCATCGCCGGTTTTCAGGCCCAGTGAACCAATCAATACCCATATTTTCAGTTCACGCGCCAAATCTCGCAGACGCACCAGCGTTGGGTCGTCGGCCTCAGTATGTAAAACTTCGGCTTGCTGTTTGCGACTGCACGAAATGATATTCGTGGTTTCTGGCGTTAGAACAAACTCCGCGCCACCAGCGTGCGCTTCACGGATGAAGCCCTCAACCAAGCGCAGGTTTTCCGCTGGATCATTACTTGACGTTAACTGAACCAGCGCAATCTTCATCATTTAGGCCAGCATTTTGTCGAGCAGGTCATCGCCCTCTAGATCAAACAGATCATCACAACCACCGATTGGCTTGCCGTCGATGAAAATCTGCGGAACGGTTCGAGCACCGTTGCTGCGTTGGGTCATCTCGGTCCGTTTGTCAGGGTTCATCATGACGTTGTATTCGGTGAATTCCACACCCTTCTTGTTAAGCAAACGTTTGGCGGCAGTGCAAAAGCCACAAATGGGGGTTGTGTAAATTTCGACGGGTTTCATGCGGTACTCCATAAGAATGTTTGCACGTATATATAGGGCTTCATACGTCTCGTGCAACGCGGGCGAGGACAAGCGCGTCAATTCGTTCCGCTCCGGCATCGCGCAGCGTTTCCGCACACGCAGAAATAGTCGCGCCCGTGGTCATAACATCGTCAATTAAAACAATGTTTTTCGGAACCTTACGGCGCTTGTGCACTGAAAACACACCGCGCTGATTTTCGTGCCGCTCTTGCCGCGTCAAACCATCTTGCGTGGGTGTGGGCCTGTCGCGAACCAACAAATCGGGCATATACGGCGTACCGGAAATATCTGCCAAATGCTGCGCCAGTTCTGCGGACTGATTAAACCGGCGTTTAAACAACCGCCGCCAATGCAAGGGAACGGGCACGATAGCATCCGCATGCTGTAAAAGTTCGCCGCCTGAACGCGCCATCCATTCCGCCAACGGCCTTGCCATATCCAGCCGGTCACCATGCTTCAAACCCAGCACAACGCGGCGACCGACGCCTGCGTAAATAACCGCCGCCCGTCCTGTATCCCACGCGGGGGGATCGGTGATACAGCTATCGCACTTGATCTTGCTGGCCGTTTCCCCGGGCAGAGGCGTTCCGCACACATCGCAAATCGCTCCGGTAATGAACGTCGTGCCTGCCCAACAGGCTGCGCACAGGCTGGCGGCTTGCTCGGTCGGCTCCGTGCATGTCAGACAACGTGGCGGATAGATGATATCAAGCAATGCACCCTTCCCCTTGGTGACAAGGCGGGTTATCTGACTGCGCAGAGGGATTTTAGAATATGCAAGCACCACCAGACCTTTTTGATCACGAACTTCTAGCCCAGCGCCGCGCGCGGGCGGCCAGCTTTGGCGCTGAAGGGGAATTCCTGCATCGCGAGATAGCTGACCAAGTCTCAGAAAGACTGGAAGAGATTAATAAAACCTTTACGAAAGCCGCTGTAATCGGGCCAAGGGCGGATTTATGGATCGAAATGCTCGGAAATTCGGAGTTCGCGTCTGTTAAGGATCAAGAAACGCTTGAACTGGATGAGAACTCGCTTGATCTGGTGATCCACGGTTTGGCGCTGCACTGGGCGAATGATCCGGTGGGGCAGTTGATACAAATGCGCCGTGCGTTAAAGCCGGACGGGTTGATGATTGCGGCCATGTTCGGAGGGCAAACCCTTAACGAATTACGAACGTCTCTGGCCGAGGCGGAAACCGAGGTTGAGGGCGGCCTATCCCCGCGCGTTGCCCCGATGGGCGAAATTCGTGACCTTGGTGGGTTAATCCAGCGCGCCGGGTTGGCGTTGCCGGTCGCGGACAGCGTTACATTGACGGTGACCTATGAAACCCCGCTGCATCTGATGCGGGATTTGCGGGCGATGGGGGAAACAAATGTCATGCACGCGCGGCGCAAAACGCCGATGCGTCGTGAAACATTGATTCGGGCGATGGACATTTATGCGGAACATTTCGCGGAACCCGACGGGCGTATCCCCGCGACGTTCGAGATCGTGTTCCTGACCGGCTGGGCCCCGTCCGAGACGCAACAAAAACCGTTGCGGCCCGGTTCTGCACAGACGCGTCTCGCCGACGCTTTGAAGGTCACAGAATTTAGCGCCGGTGAAAAAGCCAAGAACTAGGCTTCGTCTTTTTCCTTAGCAGGCTCAGGAGCAGGCGCTGGTTTGCTCGGGTTCGACGAAACGCCAACCTGCGCTGCGCGCAACAAACGATCCCCTATGGCAAAGCCCGGCGCCATAACCTGAATGATAGAGCCTTTGGTGGTGTTCGGCACCGGTGCCTCGAACATAGCCTGATGCAGTTTTGGGTTAAACTTGTCACCGATTTCAGGCGCAACCGATACGATTTTGTGTTTTTCGAATACCGACAGCAATTCGCGCAGGGTCAGCTCCAACCCTTCGGTCAACGACTTGTGTTGCTCGCGCAGGTCATCGTCGATGTTTTCCAGCGCACGTTCCAGATTATCCTGAACCGACAGCAAATCACGGGCCAGCTTTGTGCCCCCGTAAACTTCTGCATCGCGGCGATCACGCTCCGCGCGTTTACGCAGGTTCTCGGTTTCCGCAAAAGCACGAAGCAAACGGTCCTTTAGCTGATCGCGCTCCTTGATTATGGAATCGATGTCGGGCATTGCCAACACGTCTTCTTCCAGCTCAAGTTCTTCCTCGGATTCGTCGATATCATCCAGAAAACCGTTTTCTTTTTCGTCACTCATGTTGCTTGCCTTCTATGTCAGGTCCGGCGAGACACCAATCGGCCCACCAGCTGCGCGGTAAAATCGACAATCGGAACGATCCGGCCATAGTTTAGCCTCGTCGGTCCAATCACGCCCACTGCGCCAATAATTTTTCGCTCAGCGTTCATATAAGGGGAAACCACCAAAGAGGAACCCGAAAGTGAGAAAAGTTTGTTCTCGGAGCCAATAAAAATGCGAACGCCGTCCCCTTCTTCGGTCAAATCCAGCAATTGGGCCAAATCGCGCTTGCGCTCAAGGTCATCAAACAGTTGGCGGATGCGCTCAAGATCCTGTTCCGAGGCACCGTCTTCAACAAGATTCGCGCGACCCCGAACGATAAGACGGTCGCGGCCGTCCGGCTCATCAACCCAGATTGCCAGCCCGTCTTTGATAAGACTTTGCGATAATCGGTCTAGCTCTTGGCGGCGCTGCTCGATCTCGCGGGCTACAACGCTTTGCATTTGTGAAACGGTGTGGCCTTCAAGAATGGCATTCAAGAAGTTCGCCGCTTCGCGCATGGCGGATGGAGTCAGGCCGATTGGCGGCGTGAAAAGACGGTTTTCGACCTGTCCATCGGCAGTAACCAGAACCACCAGCGCCTTTTCGGGCGACAGCGCAACAAATTCAATATGCTTTATCGGGCTTTCAAATTTGGGCGTCAGAACAAGACTGGCACCTTGGGTCAGGCCGGACAGCATAGACCCAACCTTATCCATCAGCCCGGCAATATCCTGTTCGTTGGTATCCAGAGACCGCTCAATCTCGGAGCGCTCGTTGCCGGAAACCGTTCCGACCTCCAACAGGCCATCAACAAAAAGCCGCAAGCCACGGTGTGTCGGAATACGCCCCGCCGAGGTGTGCGGGGAATCGAGCAGGCCCAATTGCTCAAGATCGTTCATCACATTCCGGATGGTTGCTGGGGAAACCTTTTCGGTCAGTGTCTCCGTCAGGGTTCTGGAGCCGACCGGATCACCGGTTTCCAGATACGACTCCACCACTTGCCGAAAAACTTCGCGGCTGCGGGCGTTCAGGTCTGAAAGTGGCGTGGTTTGCGTCATGTCTCGGCACCTTGGTTCCCGTGAAACTATGCATTCCGGCGTGTTGGGTCAATCGCAAGGATGGACGCAAGGCGTGACTTTGTTTATGAGGCAGGAAAACCAAACCTAACGGAGGCTTCCATGCGCCCATCTGGCCGTAAAACCGACATCATGCGTGACATCGTTATTGAAACGAACGTTACCAAACACGCCGAGGGCTCTTGCCTGATTAAAATGGGCGACACGCATGTACTTTGCACCGCCTCGCTTGAAAGCCGCGTGCCGCCGTTTTTGCGCAACACCGGCCTTGGCTGGGTGACAGCGGAATACGGAATGTTGCCACGCTCGACAGGGACGCGGATGCGGCGCGAGGCGACGGCTGGTAAACAATCTGGCCGCACGCAGGAAATCCAACGCCTGATCGGGCGGTCGCTTAGGGCTGGCGTTGATCGCGTTGCATTGGGCGAGCGTCAGATCACGGTGGATTGTGACGTTATTCAGGCGGACGGCGGCACCCGTTGTGCGGCAATCACAGGTGGCTGGGTTGCGCTTCGTTTGGCTGTTAACAAACTGTTAAAAGCTGGTGACATCAAGGAAGACCCGCTAATGGACCATATCGCGGCGGTTTCTTGCGGGATTTATGGCGGCCAACCTGTGCTGGACCTGGATTATATCGAGGATAGCGATGCGGGCACTGATGCGAACTTCGTTATGACGGGCGCTGGTGGGTTGGTTGAAATCCAAGGGTCTGCCGAGGGCTCGACGTTCTCTCGGGACGAGTTCAACATATTGATGGATTTGGCGGAAAAGGGCATAGCCGAGCTGGTTATTGCGCAGAAAGCTGCCATCGCCTGATGCGGAAGTTCACCGAGCCTAAACTGCTGATCGCGACCCACAATAAGGGCAAGCTTGAGGAAATCATCCGCCTGCTTGAACCTTACGGGATCGCGATTGTCTCGAATGCTGAACTGGGTCTGCCGGAACCGGAGGAAACCGAGGATAATTTCCTCGGCAATGCCCGGATCAAAGCACATGCAGCGGCGAAGACTAGTGGTTTGCCAGCGCTGGCTGACGATAGCGGGATCGAGGTGGATGCTTTGGGCGGTGCGCCCGGCGTTTACACGGCAGATTGGGCGGAAACGCCGAATGGTCGCGATTTTCCGATGGCTATGGCGAAGGTTTGGGCTGAGTTGGAGGCGATCAACGCCCCCGCTCCACGAACCGCACGGTTTTGCTGTACTCTGGTTTTGGCTTGGCCGGATGGACATGATGAAGTATTTGAAGGCAAGATTGATGGTCAATGTGTCTGGCCGATGCGGGGTGATGAGGGCCACGGATACGATCCGATGTTTATGCCGGACGGATATGATATTACCTTTGGCGAAATGGACCGTTGGGAAAAGAACAAGATCAGCCACCGCGCCGATGCGTTCAAAAAACTGGTTAAGGGGTGCTTTGAATGAGTGTTAAGCGAATTTCCACAGGCTCGCCGTTCGAGAAAGCTTTCGGGTATTCCCGCGCGATTGTTAAAGGCAACTGGTGCTTTGTTTCCGGCGTTACGGGGTATGATTATACCACTATGGAGATGCCGGACGGGATCGCAAACCAAGCGCGGAATTGTTTCGGGACTATCAGCAGTGTTCTAGCCGAGGCCGGCTTCGAGATGTCCGATATCGTGCGGGTTCAATACACGGTGACGGATGTTGATCTGGTCGATGCGCTCACCCCCGTGCTCGGAGAGGCGATGGGTGATATTCGCCCCGCCGCAACAATGATTATTGCCGGGCTTATCAAGCCCGAAATGCTGGTGGAAATCGAAGTCACCGCGCTCAAAGGGTAGATATGGAAGATTGGAAAAATGCTGGCTTTGGCGTCTACATCCACTGGCCTTTTTGCATGCACAAATGCCCGTATTGCGACTTCAACAGCCATGTTTCACGTGAAATAGATCAGGCAAAATGGCGCGAAGCCCTTTTATCGGATATTCGCCGTAGTGCTGAAGAGTTGCCAGACCGACAGATCGACACTGTATTTTTCGGCGGCGGCACACCAAGTTTAATGCCGCCCGAAACCGTAGCGGCAGTGATCGAGGAGCTCGGGCGCGTTTGGCGACTAAGCCCGAACGCTGAAATATCGCTGGAAGCCAATCCGACCTCGGTTGAGGCGGGGCGTTTTGCCGGATATTCGGATGCCGGCGTGAACCGCGTCTCCATGGGCATTCAGTCTTTACGGGACGCAGACCTAAAAGCGTTAGGCCGGATGCATTCCGTTACCGAGGCCCGTGCCGCCTTTGATATTGCCCAAAAGCATTTTGACCGTGTCAGTTTCGATTTGATTTACGCCCGCCAAAACCAAACGGTTGATGACTGGGAAATAGAGTTGACCGAGGCTATTAATATGGCCGTGGACCACCTTTCCCTATACCAGCTAACTATCGAAGAAGGCACACGTTTTGGCGATATGCACGCACGCGGAACGCTGCGAAACCTACCGAATGACGCCCAAGCCACGGACATGTATTTTCGGACACAGGAAGTATGTGATCGACACGGTTTATCGGCCTATGAAACATCAAACCACGCGCGGGCTGGTGCCGAAAGCCGGCACAATATGATATATTGGCGGTACGGCGATTACGTCGGGATTGGACCAGGCGCGCATGGGCGTATCACCGTGGGCGGGGAAAAGCTCGCAACCGAGACCTATTCGGATCCAAACCAATGGCTAGAGCAGGTTGGAAAAACTGGTTGGGGCCGAAAATCTGTCGAAGTGGTAAGCGCGGAAGATCAGGCAAACGAGTACCTTATGATGTCCCTTAGATTGGCCGAGGGCAGTGATTTGGACCGGTATGCCGCTTTGAAGGGCCGCGCTCTGGATTCTGCTAACCTTGAAGAAATGTTGTCCGGCGAGTTTATCTCACGTGAAGGTGGCAAAATCAAAACCACATCGAAGGGTCGACCATTATTAAACGCTGTCCTTCGACAGTTATTGGCCTAAGCGATGCGGATTGTCTGGTTCATCTTGGGCGTACTAAGCGTGCTGGCAGGGTTCACGGGCGTTTTCCTGCCTGTGCTACCGACCGTGCCGTTTCTGTTGCTCGCCGCATTCTGCTTTGGAAAGTCGTCACAAAGGGCGTACGACTGGTTGTTGTCACATAAAACGCTCGGGCCACCCATCCGGGATTGGCAAGAAAACGGCGCGATCAGTCGTAGGGCGAAATACCTGTCTGCGGCATCCATGGCAGCAGTTTTCGCCATATCCGTTCTGCTCAGGATACCTATATATATCATTATAATTCAGATAGTTACCCTGCTATCAGTTTCGTACTTCATATGGACTAGGCCGGATGCATAATCACTGCGACAGAAGCCGACAAAGGCCGTCTAGCTGTTCAAGATCGGTGTATTTGATCCGCAGTTCTCCACTTTGACCACCCGCTTTATGATCAATTATAACCCTCACACCAAGATGCGCAGTTAGGTCGTTTTCGATTGCGCGAGTGTCCGCATCCTTGGTGGGCTTAAGACGCCGCTTTTTCGCTGTGTTCGGCTTTTTAGCCTTCGCCAGAACCTCCGCCTGTCGAACCGAAAGACCTTTCGAGATAATCTCGCGCGCCAAGGCCGCCGGATCAATCGCCGGTACTAACGCCCGCGCATGACCGGCAGAAATCTGACCGTTTTGAAGGTACTCTTGCACCTCAGGCGGTAGATTCAGCAGCCGGAGAAGGTTCGCGATATGACTGCGGCTTTTACCCAAAGCCTTGGCCATTTTTTCCTGCGTGTGCCCGAATTTATCCATCAGTTGGCGATACCCCATCGCCTCTTCGACTGCATTCAGGTCCGCGCGCTGGATATTCTCGATTATGGCCAGTTCCAGCACCTCTGTGTCCGTCAGATCGCGAATCAGAACAGGAACACTGTGCAACTTGGCCCGTTGCGCGGCGCGCCAACGACGTTCACCGGCAACGATTTGATACCCGCCTTTGTGGTTTGGGTCAGGCCTGACAATTAACGGTTGGATCACACCTTTTTCCACAATGGACGCGGTCAGGTCTTCCAAATCCTTTTCAACAAATCTGCGGCGCGGCTGGTTTGGATTCGCGAAAACTTTATCAATTGGCAGCTCTGTATCACTTGATCGAAGGGCGGCCATAGTCTGGGGGCTATGCATCTCGTCCATATTCACATCTGCCAACAATGCGGAAAGACCGCGACCTAGGCTCTTACGTTCAGTTTTCTTTGCCATTTTTCAACATTTTCAATCTGTTACGTTATCGTTCATACGCCGAAGCAACTCGGCCGCTAGTTTTTGGTATGCAATACTGCCGGAACTTTTGTGATCGTAAATCAACGCCGGAACCGAATGCGAGGGGGCCTCGCTAAGCCGGATATTACGAGGGATAATGGTTTCGTAAACCAAATCACCTAGGTTCTCGCGCACATCTTCCTCGACCTGTTTTGACAGATTGTTGCGACGATCGTACATCGTCAGCACGATCCCCTGAATGCTCAACTTGGGGTTCAGCGATTGCTTGACTTCGCGGATGGTCAACATCAGTTGCGACAGGCCCTCTAGCGCGAAAAACTCGCACTGCAACGGGACAAGAACGAAATCCGATGCCACCATCGCGTTTATGGTTAGTAGGTTCAGCGAAGGCGGGCAATCGATCAAAATATAGTCAAATTTGCAAGCCAGCGCATCATCAGTGGTCAGCGCCTTCCTCAACCGTAAAACGCGATTAGGGTCGTTTACCATGTCCACATCCGCGGAACTTAGGTCGTTTGTCGATGGTGCGATAAAGAAATCCGGGATCATCGTTTCCTGCGCGATGGCCGAAAGCGGTGTATCACCCACAAGTAAATCATACGTCGTCAGCTCGCGCATGTCTGGCGAAATGCCCAGCCCCGTCGAGGCGTTCCCTTGCGAATCCAGATCGACCAGCAGGACTTTCCGCCCTACCGCCGCCAAAGCAGTGCCCAAATTTATTGCCGTAGTGGTTTTTCCAACCCCGCCTTTTTGATTGGCCACAGCGATTACAATTTGGCTTTTGGCAGGTATAATAGTACTTTTAGACACGTTTGAATTCTCCGATGCGGAGTATAACTGCGTCTGGATCAGTCATACTGGGAAATGTCTCGTATGCCATATGCCAACAAGATGAGGCTTGGGTCAATTCCGAATCGACCCGTGCACCCTTAGGAAACAAACAAATACCGCCTGGTTTTAGGTGTTTTTCAGCAAATTCAAGCAGTTGTGAAAGTGAACACAGCGCACGAGCAGATAGAATATCTGCGTTTTGTGGCTCTAGTTGCTCTATTCTTTTCGTAATAACTTTTACTGTGATTCCCATCGCTCTCGCGGCAGATTGAAGAAAAACCGATTTTCTCCTATCGCTTTCAACTAATGTTATTTCCAAATGCGGTGCCTTTTCCGATGCGATTGCGCCGATAACCAATCCCGGAAACCCAGCGCCAGACCCCATATCCATCCATGTCTTCACACCTTTCGGCGCTAATGACCAAAGCTGTGCGGAATCTGCCATGTGACGGTGCCAGATATCAGGAATTGTAGATTTCGCCACCAGATTTATCTTTGTGTTCCATTTCACCAACAACGCAGCATATACTTCCAGTCGCTCCATTGTTTCACGTGAAACATCGAATACCTCTGCGAAGTCGGTTTGAGAAACCGCCACGCCGCTCATGCCGAACGTTTCTTCTTGGGTTTACGTATATTGGCGAGTATCAAGGTCAGCCCAGCAGGTGTCATCCCATCAATTCGCCCCGCCTGCCCCAACGTAGCCGGTTGAATATTCGCAAGCTTACCGCGCAACTCATTAGACAGCCCCACGATGTTTTCGTAGTTAAGGTGTGTCGGTATCCGCAACGCCTCATCCCGTCGCATCGCTTCAACATCCCTCTTTTGGCGCTTAATATAATGCGCATAGCGCGCGTCATTCTCGACCTGTTGCGCAATTTTAGCTGGAATATCCGAAAGCTCTGGCCAAATATCCGAAAGCTTGGAAATATTCACATCTGGATAAGATAATAAATCCAGCGCCGTGCGGCGAACGCCATCCTGATTAACCTTAATGCCGTATCTACCGGCTTCCTTCGGGGATACCGACAGTTTTTCGCAATCAGATTTGGCGATCTTCAACGACTCCATACGTTCATCAAACACCTCTTTACGCTGACTTGAGACGCAGCCCAATGAAATCCCAATTGGCGTTAGTCGCTGGTCAGCATTATCAGCGCGCAAAGACAGGCGGTATTCGGCCCTCGAGGTAAACATCCGGTACGGCTCTGAAACACCGCGCGTCACCAAATCATCTATCATCACACCAATATATCCGTCCGCACGATCAAAAAGCACGGGCTCACGACCCTTCACCGCCAGTGCAGCATTCAAGCCAGCCACAAGCCCTTGCGCCGCGGCCTCCTCGTATCCGGTAGTACCATTCACTTGGCCGGCGAAGTAGAGGCCGGGGGCAACCTTAACCTCTAATGTAGAGCGCAGCGCCCTTGGGTCGATATAGTCGTATTCGATTGCATACCCGGGTTGAAGGATTTTAACGTTTTCCAAACCTTTGATCGATCTCACATACGCCTCTTGCACCACCAAGGGTAACGAGGTCGAAATGCCATTTGGATACACAGTCGGATCATTAAGACTTTCTGGTTCCAGAAAAATCTGGTGACTATCTTTATCCGCAAACCGAACGACCTTATCCTCAATAGAGGGACAATATCGGGGTCCGACACCCTCAATCTGTCCACCATACATTGCTGATTTATCTAGGTTTTCTCTAATAATATCATGCGTATGACTGTTGGTGTGCGTAATTCCGCAGGAAATCTGCCGCGCTGTTGGGGCATCCGACATGAACGAAAACATCGTAGGAGAATCATCCCCTTTCTGCATCTCCAGCCCATCCCAGTTGATGGTTTTCCCATCCAGTCTGGGTGGTGTACCCGTCTTTAGCCGCCCCAAAGGCAAGCCAAGTGCGTCTATCCGCTCGGCCAAAGCTACTGATGATTTGTCCCCCATACGGCCACCGGTATGCGTTTGATCGCCAATGTGGATCACACCCCGCAAAAAGGTTCCGGCCGTCAGGATTACCGCTCCAGCAGTTATCTCGCTGCCGTCCCCAAGAATCACGCCCACAACGCGTCCATTTTGAACGATAAGGTCCGAGACTTCCGCCTCAAGTACTTCCAAATTCGGCCGGTTCTTGAACTCAGCCTGCATCGCCGCTTTGTAAATTTGGCGATCCGCTTGCGCGCGCGGGCCTTGCACTGCCGGGCCTTTTCGGCGGTTAAGCAGCCGAAACTGTATACCAGCCTGATCCGCCACGCGGCCCATCACCCCGTCAAGGGCATCGATTTCCCGAACAAGGTGTCCTTTTCCAAGCCCGCCGATGGCAGGATTGCAGGACATTTCCCCGATTTTGTTGAACGCTAACGTAATCAGAACGGTTTTCACGCCCATTCTGGCAGCCGCCTGCGCCGCCTCGGACCCTGCGTGGCCACCACCAATTACAATTACATCGAACATATGTTTCACGTGAAACACTCCTACTTTCCGATACAGAAACTGGAAAATATCACATCCAGAACATTTTCCACATCTACACGCCCTATCATAGAATCAAGAGATCGCAAGGCCTGTCGCATGTCTTCCGCAGCCAAATCCGACCATTCCGCACCCGCCTTTACATGTATTTCCGCGTCATCCAAAGCTGCGATTCCATTTATCAAGGCAATGCGGTGCCGCTCCCTTACCGCTGAACTGGCACCAGATGCCCTGCTTTCCAGTTCTTGGGATAGCAAGTTGAGCAGCGCCTCAACGCCTTCTCCCGTTAAACCTGAAACAGAAAAGCCTTCCCCCGCAGATATATCCGCCTTGCCATACGCGATAATATCACCAGACCTATATTCAACACCCAAATCAGCATGTACCTCGCCGGGTGCCAGCAAAAACACGCGAATATCCGCTGTTTCTGCGCGGGACCTTGCACGCTCGACCCCGAGGATTTCGATTTCGTCTTCCGACGCGCGTAACCCCGCCGTATCAAGCAACGTAATCGGCAATCCACAAAGGTCCATTCGAACTTCTATAACGTCGCGCGTGGTGCCCGCAATCGCAGAGGTAATCGCGGCATCCTTCTTCGCCAACGTATTCAAAAGGGTGGATTTTCCGATATTTGGTCGCCCTATAATGGCAACCTCAAACCCGTCTCGAATACGCACGGAAATAGCACTGCCATCTGCTTCGACCTGCATCCCACCACGCGCCGTATCTATCAGCGCCAGCACCTCCGGCGCAACGTCTACAGGCACATCTTCATCCGCGAAATCTATCGTGACTTCCAGCAGCGCCACCGCACGTATCAATGTCTCTCGCCATACTTGCGTCTTTTCGCTCAACGCGCCGCGCATAACCATAAGAGCCTGCCGCCGCTGCGCCTCGGTTTCTGCATCGATCAAGTCGGCCAAACCCTCGACCTGCGGCAAATCCAGCCGCCCGTTATCGAGCGCTTGGCGCGTAAACTCTCCAGCCTCGGCCAACCTTACCCCTTGGCAATCAGAAAGCTCCCGCAAAACCGCAGCAACAACCGCGACGGAGCCATGCATGTGTATCTCAACCACACGCTCTCCGGTAAAACTGGCGCCAGCTTCAAAGGTTAGAATCAGGGCTTCATCAATCGGCTCCCCTTTGGGTGTTCGAACGATGCGCAAAGCGGATCGCTTGGGTTCAGGTAAATCGGTAACCAGACGCGCCACAGCATCCCAAGCCTGCGGACCAGACACGCGCACAACCGCAACACCTGCCCGGCCACGCGCCGTTGCCAATGCAAAAATTGTATCGTGCATGTTCTTATCCCGTTGTGATTAATGCAAAAACCCGAGACATGGCCCGGGTTTTAAACCATATGTCGATGGAATTAGCTGTTCATGGAATTGAAGAATTCCGCATTATTCTTCGTTTGTTTCATCTTGCTAAGCAAGAATTCCGCAGCATCCATTGTGCCCATCGGATTCAGAATACGGCGCAGAAGGAACATCTTGCTCAGTTCGGATTTTTCGATCAGCAACTCTTCTTTCCGCGTACCGGATTTCAGAATATCAATCGCTGGGAACACGCGCTTATCCGCGATCTTACGATCAAGAACAATTTCGGAGTTACCCGTTCCTTTGAACTCCTCAAAGATAACCTCGTCCATCCGGCTACCCGTATCAATCAACGCTGTCGCGATAATTGTAAGCGAGCCACCCTCTTCGATATTTCGCGCCGCCCCGAAAAACCGTTTCGGGCGCTGCAATGCATTCGCATCGACACCACCGGTCAGAACCTTGCCGGAAGATGGAACCACTGTGTTGAAAGCGCGGCCAAGACGGGTGATGGAATCCAGAAGGATCACCACATCGCGTTTATGTTCCACAAGCCGTTTGGCTTTCTCGATAACCATCTCGGCCACGGCCACATGGCGCGAAGCGGGTTCATCGAATGTCGAGGCAACAACCTCGCCTTTAACGCTGCGCTGCATATCCGTAACTTCTTCCGGACGCTCGTCAACCAGCAGCACAATCAGGAAACATTCAGGGTGATTAATCGCAATAGATTTCGCAATACTCTGCAAAATCATAGTCTTACCAGTTCTTGGCGGCGCAACAACTAATGATCGCTGCCCTTTACCAATGGGCGCAACCAGATCAATAATTCGCGCTGTTTTGTCTTTAATCGTCGGGTCGTCGATCTCCATAATCAGCCGCTCATCAGGGTAAAGCGGTGTGAGGTTATCGAAGTTAATCTTGTGTTTGGATTTTTCTGGATCCTCGAAATTAATCAGCGCAACATCCACCAACGCAAAATACTTTTCGCCTTCACCTGGTGCCTTGATAACCCCGTCAACCGTATCACCTGTGCGCAGGGAAAACTTGCGGATTTGCTCGGGGCTTACGTAAATATCCTCGGGTCCAGCCAAATAATTGGCGGCAGGCGAGCGCAGAAAACCGAAGCCGTCTTTCAGCAACTCAACCACGCCATCACCGGAAATCTCGACGCCATCCTCGGCCATCTCTTTGAGGATTGCGAACATCATATCGCCTTTACGCATCGTGGTTGCGTTCTCGATCTCCAATTCCTCGGCCATTGCCAACAAATCCGCCGGAGTTTTAGCCTTTAGTTCAGCCAAAGATAGTTTTTCGATATCCATAAATTTACCATAGTTTTACGCGCACACGACCGAAGTCATGCAAAGCTTTTCAATTGGGGAGCGCACATTCTGGGCGAGAACCGCCCGTGCTTGCCGTTACATATCGGTTTTCTCAACCAAATGTCAAATAATGATTAAAATGGCTTGAGAATTACCATAAATACGATCACCAGCATCAGCACGGTTGGTATTTCGTTCGCCAATCGGTATGTGCGGCCACTACGAGTGTTTTCGTCGCGCTCGAATTCTTTACGCCGCGCAGAAAGCCATCCGTGAAACCCCGACATTCCAATAACCATCGCCGCTTTTATCCACGGCCAGATTGACGACCAGTCAATAACACCCGGGGTGAAAACCAGAGTAAGACCAAATACCCATGTCGCGATCATCGCCGGATTGATGATTGCGCGAAGCAGTTTTCGTTCCATAACCTTGAATATCTCGGACTGTTCGCTGCCAACAGGCGCGGTTTCCGCGTGATATACGAACAATCTGGGTAGGTAAAACATGCCCGCCATCCATGAAATCACCGACACGATGTGCAGCGATAATGTCCACGGATAAGCGGCAGTTAGAAAGTCCGACATATGGTTACCCTCTGATAACTCTCAACATTTTTTCGACATTCGCAGGGTCGCCTTGGGGTGTTATCCCGTGACCTAGATTGAATATATACGGACCTTGGCCAAGAATTTCCAACAAACGGTTGGTTTCACGTTCCAGGGATTCTCCGCCAGTGATCAGCAGCATTGGATCAAGGTTGCCCTGCACAGCAACTTTGCTTTGCAAAACATCCCGCGCCCAATCTGCCGGAACCGAAGTATCAATCGCAAGACCGTCGAACACACCAGCATCCGCGAATTTAATATATCCACCACTGGCACCGCGCGGGAAGCCGATCACAGGCAGTCCAGGGAATCGCGCTTTTAGCTCTGTTGCAATGCGAACCGCAGGTTTCAGCGCATATTCTTCAAAGCAAGACCCGCCAAGAGCACCTGACCAGCTATCAAACAGTTTAATAACTTCGGCACCCGCTTCGACCTGCTTGGCCAGATACTCGATGGTTGATTCGGTGATCAGGTCGATAAGCTGTCCAAACCCAATCGGATCGCGGTACATCCATTCCCGAGCCGGTGCCTGATCAGGCGTCCCACGACCAGCCACCATATACGTCGCCACCGTCCAAGGAGCGCCTGCAAAGCCGATCAGTGTTGTTTCTTTGGGTAATTCACCTGAAAGACGTTTAACCGTCTCGTAAACCGGTCCTAGAACGTCGTGAATATCATCTTTGCCCTTCAGCTTGGTTAAATCAGCCGCACAGGTTACAGGATTTAGACGCGGGCCTTCGCCCTCCACAAACCAAAGATCCATTCCCAGTGCTTGTGGCAGCAATAAAATATCTGCAAACAAGATCGCGGCGTCAAACCCGTACCGACGGATCGGTTGCATAGTCACCTCGGTAGCAAAATCGGGGTTATAGCAAAGATCCAAAAATCCACCCGCTGTGGCACGCAATTCACGGTATTCTGGCAAATATCGCCCAGCCTGACGCATCATCCAAACCGGAGGCGTTTTTAACGTTTCTCCAGCAAGTACACGTAATAAAGTTTTCTTTGGTGATCCGGTCATTTTGTTCTCCCTCTTATAATATAAATATTTAAGAGAAGTGGTGGTTGATAGTAGATACTCTGAATAATGTGGATTACCGCATTTAGATAGTTTTGCACAAGGTTATCCATAGCGACATCTGCGCCTATTCGGTATATTTTGCAGATAAACAGACGAATATCGGGGATTTTATCCACAACGACGGAAGAAACTTGTCCACAAGGATAAAAAGGGGAATAAAAAATCAAAAGGGGTGTAAAACATTCCAAGGTGAATTTGCCTGTGGATTAGATGGACTTATCCCATAACTACCCCCTAAATTATCCACAGGCCGATTCCGCAGGAGAAAACACATGAAACCTTTCATATTGGCTTCCGGCTCGCTAATCCGCGCGGAAATGTTGCGAAATGCTGGCGTTGCAGTTGAAACCATCGTTGCGCGTGTGGATGAGGGGGCGATTAAATCCGCGCTGCTGTCCGAGGGTGCTCCTGCGCGGGACGTGGCCGATGCGCTTGCCGAGATGAAAGCGCGGCGGGTGGCAGCGAAAAACCCCGAAGCTTTGGTGCTTGGTGCCGATCAGGTACTGGTTTGCGAGGGGAAGATGTACGACAAACCCGACACGATTGATGCTGCGCGAACCCAGTTGCGTGCGTTGCGAGGGAAAACGCACGAACTTCTTTCCGCAGCCGTTATTTTCGAAGATGGTGCTCCGGTTTGGCGTCACATCGGCCGTGCCCAGCTTATGATGCGGCCTTTTAGTGACGGTTTCATCGAAAACTATCTGCAAACCCACGCAGAAGAATTGTTTACGACCGTTGGTGCGTATAAGCTGGAAGCAGAAGGCGCGCAGTTGTTCACGCGGGTTCAGGGCGATTACTTTTCAGTCTTGGGCCTGCCGCTGCTTGAGATATTAGGATTTTTACGGACAAGAGGAATTTGTCAGGAATGAGTAAAACAGTACCGCCTTTGGCCGGCGTTATAGGTTGGCCGATAAAGCACAGTAAATCACCCGCATTGCATGGGCATTGGTTGAAGAGATACGGTTTGGCGGGTGAATACCGGCCAATCGCTCTATCGCCCGATGAATTCGAATCTGGCCTTCGCAAGTTGGCGAAAAGAGGTTTCAAAGGTGTGAACATAACCATTCCCCACAAGGAATCGGTTTTAACTTTTGCCGATAGCATTACGGATTGTGCTGCGTTGATCGGGGCGGCAAACACCATTTATTTCCATACCGACGGTAGCATCGGCGCTGACAACACTGACGGATACGGGTTTATTCAAAACCTGCGTCAAAACGCCTCGCAATGGGATCCAAAATCTGGCCCCGCGCTGGTGATCGGAGCAGGCGGTGCTGCGCGGGCAATTATCTGGGCGTTGCTGGATGAAGGAGCACCAACAGTTCGGCTGGCAAATCGTACCCGTATCCGCGCCGAAAACCTTGCCAACCATTTCGGCGCGAAGGTCGAGGTGGTTGAATGGAACGAGGTGAGCGAAGCCATGAGCGACACGGCCACGATTGTTAACACGACCTCGCTTGGGATGGAGGGGCAACCGGAACTGCGGGTGCATTTTGATGCGGCTCCGCTGGGGGCATTGGTAACCGATGTTGTTTACACGCCGTTAACCACATCGTTTCTTGAACAGGCGCAAGCGCGTGGTTTGGAAACGGTCGACGGGCTTGGAATGCTTTTACATCAAGCGGTTCCCGGGTTTGAAAGATGGTTTGGTCAGAAGCCTGAGGTCGATGATGAACTGCGCCAAGCGGTGCTGAACGCATGAGCGATGGTCCGTTTATTCTTGGATTAACGGGCTCTATCGGGATGGGGAAATCCACCACGGCTGAATTTTTCCGCGATGCGGGTATTCCGGTTTGGGATGCGGACGCGTCGGTTCACAAGCTTTATGGTACCGGAGGGGCAGGGGTTCGAGCCATCGAGGCTCTCGCCCCTGCGGCCATCAAAGATGGCGCGGTTGACCGCAGCGTGCTGCGGCGGGCGATATTGCGTGATGACGGGTTGCTACAGCGTATCGAGGCGGTGGTGCACCCATTGGTCTCGGCTAATAGGCAAGATTTTCTGAAATCGCATTTAGACAAACCGCTGGTGGTTTGCGACATCCCGCTGTTGTTTGAAACGAAAGCCGATATGTGGCTGGATGGCGTGTTGGTCGTGACGGCAAGCGAAACCATTCAAGCGCAACGTGTTATGGAGCGCGAGGGCATGACCCGCGAAGTTTTTGAAACCATATTGGCCAAACAAACCCCCGATGCGGAAAAACGCCGACGGGCGGATTATCTGATCGACACCGGATTAGGGCTGGACCACGCACGCGCCGAGGTTTTATCACTGATTGAACGGCTAAAGGGGAAAACAGATGCGTGAAATCGTGATGGATACGGAGACAACCGGCCTCGACCCCAATACCGGCGATCGAATCGTCGAGATCGGCGCGGTGGAGCTGTTTAACCACATGCCGACTGGCAAAACCTATCACCAATACATCAACCCGCAGCGCGATATGCCCGAAGGCGCGTTTGCTGTTCACGGCCTGAGTGCCGAGTTCCTGTCCGACAAACCGCTTTTCAAAGATGTTGCCCAAGCGTTTCTGGATTTCGTTGGGGATTCCAAGATGGTTATCCATAACGCTGCCTTTGATATGAAATTTATCAACGCAGAGCTGAAACGGGTCAATCGGCCGGAACTTCCATGGGCGCAGGCGCTGGATACCTTGGCGATTGCGCGCAAAAAGTTTCCCGGGGCGCAAAACTCGCTGGATGCTTTGTGTCGCCGGTTCGGGATTAAAACCGAACGGGAACTACACGGCGCGTTGCTCGATTCCGAGATCCTTGCGGAGGTTTATCTGGAACTGATCGGGGGCCGCCAGCCGGACCTCGTCTTGTCGATTGTTTCAAATAAGGATGCAAACGACGATGGAGCGGCTGCGAACTGGTCCCCGCCGCAACGACCTCAACCCTTACCATCCCGCATTTCCGACGAAGAAGCTGAA